>SCTL01000926.1 GCA_004297495.1 Verrucomicrobiota bacterium | reverse complement strand
GCCACGCCTTGGCGTCGCTTTGGCCCGTATTTGAGCGAGCGCCAGTGGGGCACGGTGCGCGAGGATTACTCCGCGCACGGTGAGGCGTGGGATTCTTTCCCGCACGACCACGCCCGCAGTCGCGCCTACCGTTGGGGCGAGGACGGCATCGGCGGCGTTAGCGACGACCAATCGCGCCTCTGCCTCTCGCTCGCGTTGTGGAATGGCAAAGACCCGATTTTGAAGGAGCGGCTATTCGGCCTGACGAACGGCGAAGGCAATCACGGCGAGGACGTGAAGGAGCTTTATTATTACCTCGATGCGACGCCGACGCATTCGTATCTGAAAATGCTCTACAAGTATCCGCAGCGGGAATTTCCCTACGCGCAACTCGTCGGGGACAACGCGCGGCGGAAAGGTGATTCGCGTCAGCCGGAGTTTGAACTGCTCGACACGGGGATTTTCGATGACGACCGCTATTGGGATGTGTTCGTGGAGTACGCGAAGGCCGGGCCGGAGGATTTGCTCATGCGCGTGACGGTCCACAATCGCGGGCCGGAGGAAGCGACGATTCACTTGCTGCCGCAACTCTGGTTTCGCAACACGTGGTCGTGGAAGCCGGGCGCGCACAAACCTGATTTGTCGCTCGCGGACGATGGAGCAATCATCGCGAGGCTCGCGGACTTGGGTGAGTATCAGTTGTTCGCCGGGAGTTTGTATGACGACCTCCCTCACCCCGGCCCTCTCCCCAAGGAGAGGGAGAATCGCTCGGCAGCATCGGGCAAATCTGTGCGTCACGAATTTTCCCGCGACGGCGAAGGCGGCCTCCCTCTCCCCGGGGGAGAGGGCCTGGGTGAGAGCGAGCGTTCAACCAAAATTCTTTTCTGCGACAACGAGACGAACGCCCGCCGTCATCACGGCCAGCCGGACGCGAAAGGATTTTTCAAGGACGCGTTCGACGAATACATCGTGCATGGAAATCACTCTGCCGCGAATCCCGCGAACCTCGGCACAAAAGCCGGCGTGTGGCACAAGCTTACCGTGGGCGCAGGCCAGTCGGGGGTGATTCGACTGCGCTTGACTCGTAGCAGCGGACGTCAGTCCGCTCCATCTGGTCAGAGCCGACTCACGTCGGCTGCTACGAAATCTTTCGCCGACTTCGATGCCATCTTCTCCGCCCGCATCCGCGAGGCTGACGAATTTTACGCGGAGTTGCAGCGCGGCATCACGAGCGAAGACGAACGCAACGTCCAGCGCCAGGCGTTCGCCGGCATGATCTGGTCGAAACAATTTTTTTACTACGACGTGCGCGAGTGGTTGAACGGCGATCCCGCTTGTCCTCCGCCCCCCGCCGAGCGCAAGCACGGTCGCAACGCCGAGTGGACGCACCTGAACAACGCCTGCGTGATGTCCATGCCGGACAAGTGGGAGTATCCGTGGTATGCCGCGTGGGACTTGGCGTTTCATTGCATCCCGCTCGCGCTCGTGGACGCCGAGTTCGCGAAGCACCAGCTCACGCAACTCACGCGCGAATGGTATATGCACCCGAACGGCCAATTCCCCGCCTACGAGTGGGCGTTCGGCGATGTGAACCCGCCCGTCCACGCGTGGGCGACGTGGCGCGTGTTCCAGATGGACCGCAAGCAACGGCGCGAAACGAATCCCGGCGACCCCGGCGATCTGGAGTTTCTCGAACGCGTCTATCACAAGTTGATGTTGAATTTCACGTGGTGGGTGAACCGCAAGGACGCACAGGGCCGGAACATTTTTCAGGGCGGTTTCCTCGGTCTCGACAACATCGGTGTGTTCGACCGCAGCGCGCCGTTGCCAACCGGCGGCTACATCAATCAAGCCGACGGCACGAGTTGGATGGCGATGTATTCGTTGAACCTCTTGCGCATCGCGCTCGAACTCGCGCAGCACAACAAAGTCTATGAGGACATCGCCACGAAATTCTTCGAGCACTTCCTCGACATTGCCGCCGCGATCAACAGCGAGGAAGACGGCCTCGGTCTGTGGGATGAGGAAGATGAGTTTTATTACGACGAGTTACGCACGCCCGGCGGACGCGAGATTCCGCTCAAAGTGCGTTCTATGGTTGGATTGATTCCGCTCTTCGCCGTCGAGACGCTCGATCCCGAGTTGCTGAAAAAACTTCCCGACTTCACCGCGCGGATGGAGTGGTATCTGAAGTATCGCCCCGACCTGGCGAAGCTGGTCTCGCGCTGGCAGGAGTGCGGCATGGGCGAGCGCAAGCTGCTCTCGCTGCTGCGCGGTCACCGGATGAAATGTCTGCTGCGCCGTCTGCTCGACGAGACGGAGTTCCTCTCCGACTTTGGTGTGCGCGCGCTCTCGAAGGTCCACGAGCGCGAGCCGTATCGTTTGCAGATTCAAGGCATGACGCACGAAGTCGGCTACTGGCCGGGCGAATCCATGAGCGGTTTGTTCGGCGGCAACTCCAACTGGCGCGGCCCGATCTGGATGCCGGTGAATTATCTGCTCATCGAGTCGCTGCAAAAATTCCATCACTACTACGGCGACGATTTCAAAATCGAATGTCCCGTCGGCTCGGGCAAAATGGTGACGATCAACGAAGCCGCCGAAGAAATCTCACGCCGCCTCGCCAAACTTTTCCTGAAAGGTGACGACGGCCAGCGCCCGGTTCTGAAATATCACTCCAAGCTGGCGAGCGATCCGCACTTCAAAGACTACGTGCTCTTCCACGAATATTTCCACGGCGACAACGGCCGCGGCGTCGGCGCATCACATCAGACCGGTTGGACGGGACTCGTCGCGAAGCTCCTGCAACCACGCGCGAAGGAGCGCGGCGTTCACGCCGCTTTAACTCCGCTGAAGCGTGAGACTCCGAAAAGAAATCAGCCGCCTGTCGTTGCGGCCGGTGAAGCGGACTGAAGTCCGCGCTCCGGTTTCATCCGTGTTAATCCGTGTCCATCCGTGGTCAAAAATGTTTTCCGCCCTTCGCAAACACTGGCCCGAGTATCTGATGGAAGCCGCGTGCCTCGGCACGTTCATGATTTCGGCGGGCGTGTTCACCGCGCTGCTCGAATACCCGAACTCACCGGT
>SCTL01000925.1 GCA_004297495.1 Verrucomicrobiota bacterium | reverse complement strand
GGACAAGATCTCGGACGGCGACAAGGGCAAGATCGAAAGCGCCGTGACGGCGGTGAAGGACGCGCTCAAGGGCAGCGATGCCGCCGCGATCAAATCCGCGAGCGAGAAGCTGAACGAAACCTGGCAGGCCGTGAGCACCGAGCTTTACAAGGCTGCCGCCGCGAAAGCGCAGGCGGACAAGACGCAAACCGGCAGCAGCACCGGCGGCGAGGCGAAGTCTGAAGAGACGAAGAAGGACGAAGGCCCGATCATTGACGCCGAGGTTGTGGACGAGAAGAAGTAAGAAGGACACCTCAATGGCCCAAGCCACGGCAAAGCAAGTTGAATCAACGAAAGCACCGCATCAGGTGCTGATAGAAGCGTTGTATGATATGTATTGCGAGAACGGGCAGATTATTTTCGAG
Organism: Verrucomicrobiota bacterium; assembly: GCA_004297495.1. Classification (GTDB taxonomy): domain Bacteria; phylum Verrucomicrobiota; class Verrucomicrobiia; order Limisphaerales; family JADLHS01; genus SCTL01. The sequence continues at coordinate 4,362 of SCTL01000925.1, read as the reverse complement.
CATTTGTGGCTGGAAGATGCAGCTAAAATTGCTGGCATCGGAACTTGGCCGGAAATAATGGGAGCGGCGAGCTACCTTTCTCAAAAAAAGTTCATCGAGGATTTTGATCCAGCTTTGCAGGTGTATGTGAAGCTTACGGTTCGTGGGATTGAATACGTCGAAAAATCTCGCAAGCCGATTTCAAATTCGGAAAGAAAAAGCACTCCAAGGTCTGTGGTTATTCATAATCACAATTCTCCGGGAGCAAATTTCCATTTGGGTCAGGGTGATATTCAACAACAAGCCTCGTGGATAGAACTAGCAAACACAGAAATTGAAAAGGCACAAGAAGCCCCTGAGCAAAAAGAAAAGGCTAAGTCTTTGCTCAAGCAAATTTCAGAGAACAAATTAGTCAACACGGCTATTAGCGCGGTGTTGGGGGCAGCGACGAAGCACGCGATTGAAGCGGCGACGCACCACAAATGAATTTTCCCGTCCGCTCGGGCGGCGGGATTTGATTGAGTCAAACAACAAACCAAACAGAAACAAAACTATGGCACTGAACGTAAAACCAATCGGCGACCGCGTGCTCGTTGAGCCGGTTGAAGAAAAAGAAACCAAAAAGGGCGGGATCATCATCCCCGATACCGCCAAAGAAAAGCCCCAGGAGGGCATCATCCGCGTGCTCGGCACCGGCAAGACCGACGACGAAGGCAAGAAGGTCGCGTGGGAAGTCAAAGTCGGCGATCGCGTGCTCGTCTCCAAATACGGCGGCACGGAAATCAAACTCGACGGCAAGGAATACAAACTCCTCGGCTCGGATGACCTGTTGGCCATCCTGAACTAAGCCCGATTCAAAACCAAAAATTCAAAGTCAAAAAATTATGGCAGCAAAACAATTATTGTTCGATGAAGCGGCCCGGCAGGCCATCCTGCGCGGCGTCAGCAAACTCACGCGCGCAGTCGTCGCCACCCTCGGCCCGAAAGGCCGCAACGTGGTGCTCGACAAAAAATTCGGTTCCCCGACGGTGACCAAGGACGGTGTCACGGTCGCGAAGGAGATTGAACTCGAAGACGCGTACGAAAACATGGGCGCGCAGATGGTCCGCGAAGTCGCCAGCAAGACGAGCGACAACGCGGGCGACGGCACGACCACGGCGACGGTTCTGGCCGAGGCGATTTATCGCGAAGGTTTGAAGTTCGTCACCGCCGGCGCGAACCCCATCGGCATCCAGCGCGGCATCACGAAGGCGGTTGAATCCGCCACCACGCACCTCGACAAGATCGCCAAGAAGGTCAAAGACAAGGAAGAGATCAAGCAGGTCGCGACCGTTTCCGCCAACTGGGACACCACCATCGGCGAGATCATCGCCGACGCGATGGACAAGGTCGGCAAGGACGGCACGATCACGGTCGAAGAAGCGAAGTCCATCGAGACGACGCTCGAAGTGGTCGAGGGCATGCAGTTCGACAAGGGTTATCTCTCGCCGTACTTCGTGACCAATGCCGAGACGATGGAAGCCAAGCTCGAAGACGCCTACATCCTCAATTACGAGAAGAAGATCAGCTCGCTCAAGGACCTGTTGCCGTTGCTCGAAAAGGCCGCGCGCACTGCCAAGCCGCTGCTCATCATCGCCGAGGACATCGAAGGCGAAGCGCTCGCGACTCTCGTCGTGAACAAGCTCCGCGGCACGATCAACGTCTGCGCCGTCAAAGCGCCGGGCTTCGGTGATCGTCGCAAGGCCATGATGGAAGACATCGCGGTCCTCACCGGCGGCAAGTTCATCAGCGAAGACCTCGGCATCAAGCTCGAGACCATCGAACTGACCGACCTCGGCCGCGCCAAGAGCGTTGTCGTGGACAAGGAAAACACCACGATCGTCGAAGGCGGTGGCAAGTCCTCCGAGATCCAGGGCCGCGTGAATCAAATCCGCCGCCAGATCGAAGAGACGACGAGCGATTACGACCGCGAGAAATTGCAGGAACGCCTGGCGAAGCTCGCCGGTGGCGTGGCCGTCATCAATGTCGGCGCGGCGACCGAGTCCGAGATGAAGGAAAAGAAGGCCCGCGTGGAAGACGCGTTGCACGCGACGCGTGCAGCCGTCGAAGAAGGCATCGTGGCGGGCGGTGGTGTGGCGTTGATCCGCTGCATCGCGGCCATCGAAGCAACCAAGGGTGCGAACGAAGACGAACAGATCGGCGTGGGCATTATCAAGCGCGCGGTGGAATCACCGTTGCGTGCGCTGGCCGCGAACGCCGGTGAAGAAGGCTCGGTCATCGTGGACCAGGTCAAGAAGAGCAAGGGCAACGAAGGTTACAACGTCGCCACGGGCGAATACGAAGACCTCGTGAAAGCCGGCGTGGTTGATCCCAAGAAGGTCACCCGCACCGCACTGCAAAACGCGGCGTCCATCGCCGGTCTGCTCCTGACCACGGAATGTCTCATCACCGAGATTCCGGAGAAGGACAAGAAGACTCCAGCCGGCCACGGCCCTGAAGGCATGGGCGGCGGCATGGACTACTAAGACGGTCGGGAGAAATTGAAATGCACTGCGAGGCCGGGAGAAATCCCGGCCTCGTTTTTGTTTTCGTAGGTGACCCTCGGCGTCGCGCCGGTTGCGTGATGGCGAAGAAAAGTTGGACTTCACGCCGTTCACGAGTAGATGTATTCCATCAACACAAACCCGGGTCATCGCCATGACTGACCAACCTTTCATCACCACCGTCGAGCGGCATTTTCTCGACCGCAAAGGCCGCAACCCGCACGCCACCGCTGAATTCAGTTGGCTGCTCTCCGGCATCACGCTCGCGGCAAAAATCATCGCGGCGCAAATCCATCGCGCCGGTCTCGTGGACATCATCGGGCGCACGGGCCGCACCAACGTGCAAGGCGAAGAAGTGCAGAAACTCGATGAGTTCGCCAACGACACCCTCGTCCGCTGCCTCGGCTACCGCGACAACGTGGGCCTGCTTGTCTCCGAGGAAGAGGACGAACCTCACGTCATCAAGGAACGCGGCGAGTCCGGCAAATACATCGTCCTGTTCGATCCGCTCGACGGTTCGAGCAACATCAACGCGAACGTCTCCATCGGCACCATCTTCTCAATTCTCGCGCGCGATCCCAAGGTGGACCGCAACGACGTGCTGGCCCACGTGTTGCAGCCCGGCTGCAAACAGGTCGCCGCCGGCTACGTGGTTTACGGCAGCAGCACCGTGCTCGCTTACACGGCGGGCGCGGGCGTTCACATGTTCACGCTCGATCCCTCCATCGGCGCGTTCGTGCTCGCGCAGGAAAACATCCGCATGCCCGAGGCCGCGAAGATTTACAGCGTCAACGAGGCCTACGAGGAAACTTTTCCTGAAAACTTCCGGCGCTATCTCCGCTGGGCGAAATCCGCGGACGGCGGCGGCTACAGCATGAGATACATTGGCTCGCTCGTCGCGGACTTCCATCGCACGCTCATCAGCGGCGGCGTGTTCCTTTATCCGTCCACGAAAAAATCGCCCGAGGGCAAACTGCGCCTGCTCTACGAAGCCAACCCGCTGGCATTCGTGGCCGAACAAGCCGGCGGTCTGGCGAGCGACGGCCGGCAACGCATCCTCGACAAGAAACCCACCGCGATGCACCAGCGCACGCCGCTCGTCATCGGCAGCAAGCAGGAAGTCGAGCGCGTCTTGCGGGCGTAGGGCAACGGACGACGGCATCGTCTGATCAACCGCCGGCGAGTGCCACTGTTTTCTTCCCATTGACTGCGGCTGCCGCGATGACAACACTCGGCCATCGCCATGAAAACTGAATCGCAGATCGTTGTGTTCCTGCTCGTCACGTTGTCGTTCACGAACTTGGAGCAGGCTGCCGCGCAACAACGCCCCTTCCCCGTTCCCGCCACAAATGACGAGGCGGGCTTCGTGCAAATCTTCGACGGCAAAACGCTCGCCGGCTGGGAAGGCGACACGAATTACTGGCGCGTGGAGAACGGCTGCCTCGTCGGCGAAGTCACGCCCACGAATCTGCTCAAGCAAAATTCGTTCATCGTCTGGCGCGGCGGCGAGACGCGGGATTTTGAATTGAAGGTGGAGTATCGCGTCTCCGCGCGCGGCAACAGCGGCATCAATTATCGCAGCGTGATGTGGACGAACGGCCCGTGGGCGATGCGCGGCTACCAGGCGGACATTGATGGCGAGAACAAATACACCGGCCAGAACTACGAGGAGAAAGGCCGCACATTTCTCGCGTTGCGCGGCCAGGTGACGCGATTGGATGGCGGCAAGTCGCCGCAAATCGTCGGCACGCTTGGCTCAACGAACGATCTGCTCTCCGCGATCAAGAAGGAAGACTGGAATGAATATCATCTCGTCGTGCGCGGCAACTTGATGTCCCAC
>SCTL01000924.1 GCA_004297495.1 Verrucomicrobiota bacterium | reverse complement strand
CGTCGCGCGCAGCGAAAGCCAGATGCGACGAATCGTTCGTTGCCAATCTGGAGCAATGCAACGGCTGCGGCGGCTGCCGCAAGGAAACGCCCACGATGTGCCCGACGTTTATCGCGACCGGCGAGGAGATCATGTCCACGCGCGGTCGTGCCAACGCCATCCGCGCGGCGCTGGAACTACGCGGCTCGAATCACGCTGATCCGTTGCGCTGCGAGGAAATCGAAGCTGCGTTGAGCAACTGTCTCGCGTGCAAAGCTTGCACGGCGGAATGTCCGTCCAACGTGAACCTCGCGCTCATCAAAGCCGAGTTGCAGTACGCCAAAACTCGACGCGACGGACTGACGCTGCGGCAGCGTATGTTCAGCGCGGTGGATTTTCTCGGTCGGCTCGGCTGCAAATGGCCGAAGCTGACGAACGCGTTGCTCGAATCCATGCTCACGCGGAAAGTGCTGACGCGGCTGGCCGGCATTTCACACGAGCGACCGTTGCCGCATTACACGAAACACCGCTTTGATCGCTGGTTCGATCAACGTCAGCAATGCCCTGTCGGCAAACGCGGGCGGGTGATTTTGTGGGACGACACGTTCGTGCGTTATCACGAGCCGCACATCGGCATCGCGGCTGTCAAGGTTCTCGAAGCCGCCGGTTTCACCGTCACGTTGGCGGAGAAAAGAAAATGCTGCGGTCGCCCGGCGTTCAGCGTCGGCAATCTTGCCGAAGCGGAGCGGCTCGGGAAACACAACCTCGCACTGTTCGCTGCCGACGCCGAAAGCACTCCAATCATTTTTCTCGAACCGTCGTGCTACTCGATGTTCATCGAGGATTATCGCGAGTTGAAACTGGCCGAGGCCGCGCGCGTCGCCGGGCGCTGCTTTCTCTTTGAAGAATTTATGGACGGCGTGCTGCGCGACGATCCCGCCGCGCTCAAGTTCAACGCGAAGGCCGGCAACGTGGCGATCCACGTCCATTGCCATGCCAAGGCGCTCACGGATTCCTCCTTCATGCACCGGCTGGCAATGCGCCTGCCTGAGCGCAAAGTCAGCTACCTCGACACTGGCTGCTGCGGCATGGCCGGCTCGTTCGGAATGCTCGAAGCGAAATACGGTCTCTCGCTCGAAGTCGCGAAACCGCTCATCGAAAAAATCCGTGGATTGCCATTCGGCACGGCGGTGGTGGCGTCGGGAACGAGTTGCCGGCATCAGATCGCGCACCTCGCGCCCGTGCGCGCACGGCACATGGCAGAAGTGCTGGCGGAAGCGTTGGAGTGAGGAGCGGAAAATATCGAACATTCAACATTCAACATTCAACGCCCAATCTTGCCTATCATCTTCGTTCACTTCGATGTTGTGAGTTGAATGTTGAATGTTGAATGTTTCGGCTCACGCTACTGTTAGCTTTGCAAAAAACTCCGCCGCCGTCTCGCACGTCGCTTTGCTCAGTTCTTCCAGCGAATAGCCTTTCACCTGCGCGGCGACTTCGGCGATCTCCTTCACGTAAGCCGGCTCGCAGCGTTTGCCGCGATAGGGCACGGGCGCGAGGAACGGGCAATCCGTTTCCAACATGAACTTGCCCATCGGCGTGGCGGCGAGGGTGTCGCGAATGTTCTGGCCGTTCTTGAACGTGAGAATGCCGGTGAAACTGACAAGCGAACCGAGCGCGAGCACGCGTTGCATGGTCGCCGCATCGCTGGCGAAGCAGTGAAACACGGCGCGAACTTTTTCTGCAAACGGCGTAAAGATTTTCAGCGTGTCCTCGAAGCAATCGCCGCGCTGATGCACGACAATGTTCAGTCCAGTCTCAGCCGCGACTTCGAGTTGTTGGCGGAAGATGACGGCTTGTTTCTGTTTCACGCGCTCGTCTTCCTCGGCTGAGCCGGGCGGAGTCTTGGAACTCGGCAGGCGGAAATAATCCAAGCCCGTTTCGCCAATCGCCACGACTTTGGGATGCTTCACGAGTTCGCGCAACGCCGGGCGGATGTCCTCGGGTGCGGCGAGCGCGTCGTTCGGGTGCCAGCCGACGACGGCGTAAATCGGCGAGTGTTGTTCCGCGAGTTGAATCGCGCGCCGGCTGCTCTCCAAATCCGTGCCGATGGAAATCATTTTCGTGATGCCCGCCGCTTGCGCGCGAGCGAGCACGTCGGGAAAATCGTTGGCGAAGTCCGGATAATCCAGATGGGCGTGTGTGTCGTAGAACTCAGGCATGTTCAATTCCCGTTTGCGGCGAAAGTTTGTTCATCCGTCCGCTTTCAGGCAACACGCATCTTGCAATCCGTCCGTCCGCTCGCTATTTCTCCCGCCGACAGACAACCAATCAACAATCATGGCTACTCCTTGTTATCACCCCAGCATCGAAGGCGCGCAGCACGGCGCGAAAACCCTCGCTCAATTTCTCGACTACGCCAAGAAGTCCGGCGCGGCGGGCGCGCAGCCGTCGAACTTCATGCTCGAAAGCGACGGCGGCTTCAAGACCGCCAAGGAAATCAAGGATGCCTTCGCCAAGGCCAAGCTGAGTCTCGATGGCATTTCCGCGCACTGCCCGTTCTGGGTTCACACGACGGCGTGGACCGGCAGCAAAACCATCAAGCCATTCGTGCCCGCCGATGTGGCGAAGAAATCCGCCGAGGAAATCGAGAAATGGGCGGCGGATTACTGTCTGCGCCTGCTCGATCTCTGCGCCCAACTCGGCGTGAAGATCGTGCCGATGTTTTGGGGCGTGGCGTTCGGCTGGGAACTGGCGACCGGCTATCCGTGGGGCTTCTGGAAGGGTGGCGATTACGATCTCATCAAGGAAGGCCAGGAACGCTTCGTGAAAAAGACCGCGAAGCTGCGCAAGCACGCGAGGTCGCTCGGCGTTTATCTCGCGCACGAAATCCACGGCGGCACGGCGGCGATGACGGCGGATGATTTCAACATGCTCGTGGAGATTTGTGATGGCGACAAAGTGCTGACCGTGAACGCCGATCCGTCGCACTGCTGGGAGGGTGAGGATTTCGAGACGCGCTTTCGCAAAGTCGGTCCGCGCGTGTATGCGGCGCACGTGAAAAACTTCGTCATCCGGCGCGGCCTGCCGGTGCGCATGATGAAGCCCAACTGGCCCGACCGCGCGATGCAGTTCGTGGACATCCCGAGCGGCGACCTGAACATGACGCGTTACGCGGAACTGCTCATCAACGTGGGCTACCCGCAGCGTTACTGCGAAGTGACCGGCAAGAAAACCGCGCCGCTGGTGGTGGAAGCTGAGAGCGCGTATCGTGATCTCGACGCGACGAGCGCCAACGGCATCGCCTACGTGCGCGACCATCTGTGCTTCCCACTCGCGGCGGGGTCGTTTGAGGAGGGGATGGGGGCGTAGCCGCTCGTGGTTGGGACGTGTTCCACCACGTCCCAAACTTCCTCGAGTTCCGGAAAAGAATGGGACGCGGGTGGAACGCGTCCCTACCAACTGGAAGTAGGACGATCACTATCTGTTCGTCGCTGCGGTCCCGACGCTCAGTTCCTTTCCAAACGGAATCGCTAAAAATCCTGGCAGCGACGAATCGAGCGAGACTCATTTGACCTTCTCTTCGGTCGCAGGCTTTGATTCGTCGGGCTTGCTCTCCTTCGGCTTGTCCGCCTCATCCAGCACTTTCAATTGTTGCTTCGTGTTGACGACGATTTGCGGTTTGCCGTTGTAGTCCTCCACGTGACCGCGCACTTCCACGGTCTTGCCGGTCAGCTTGGTGAAGTTCACGTCGGTGAATTGGTTCGTGGCCCGGCTGAACAGCACGGCGGTAAAATCCTGATTGGGATAGGCCGGTCCGAAATTGATTTGCGTGATCTTTTCCGTCTGGCGCACGCGTGTCACCTTGCCGGTCACGATGGCTTCCTTGCCCACGTATTTCTCGGCTTCCGCTGTCGTGATTTTGGCTGGGGCTGAAGATTTGGGTTTCTCGGTTTGCCCGGCATCCGACTTTTTTTCCTGGGCGATAACCGTCACGAGAGATGAGAGCGCGACGAGCGTGAGGACGATGGTTCTTTTCATGCGGAAAGTCTTACGCCTCCCGGCCCGCCGCGACAAGGCTGGATTCAAGGCCAGAAGCTTCGCTTCAAAGCTGGAAAAGCGGGTCGCAATCTGTCATGTTGTCGCCAGTCCGATTCGAACCAGTCAGCCAACGCGACGAAATGATGTTGCCTCGTCCAGCTTCCAACCGCCTTCGCGCCATCGCAATCGCGGGCCTCGTCGCTCTGTCGGACTGGCGGCAGGTGTCAGCGCAAACCCTGAATCTCCCGCCGCGCGCGGCTGATGCGCTCACGGGAACACAGTTCACCAACGTCATCGCCTCGACCGCTTCACCCACCAGCGGGTCGTCTGAGCGCGAATACTGGATTTACGCTCAAGTCCTCAGTGGCAATGTCCCAAACTGGTTGCGCACACTGAAGCCAATCAACACTTCGATCTCCGGCCACACCGCAACCTACTACGTCGCTCCCGACTATCTCGCCATCGGCTCGGACCAGGATTATTTTCTCATGCCAACCACTCCGCTGCTCGCGCAACGGCTCGGCGACCGGCTCGGCTGCACGTTGCCGACACGCAAGATGGTGGGCCAGATCTGGACCAATGCCACTGCAAAATTGGAACCCGTTACCTTCAGCCCATCAACCTTTGACATTCTCAGCCTGGACGTTTTCGGAAGTGAAAATGCAAGCGTTCGCGCTCTGCGCGATTTTCAAATTCAAACAAATTCCCAACCACTTGGCGCTCTGGTCGGCGGTGACAAAAAGGATGTGATCATCTCCACTCTGATTTATTCCAACTTGCATACAGGCGTGCCAAAGCCAGTGGTTATTTATGGCTGGCACAGATATTTATCGCCGAATTACGGCGTTGAGTGGCAACCGCTCTATAACGGCCATGAGGAAACCTACGCCGACTACTCGCACGGCGCGCGTTTTGTGCAATTGAATCTGACCGTGGACGGCAGCGCGAACACGGTGACCAACGTCCTCACGAGCGCGGCGCTGGCTGGATTGCTGAGCGACGAGTCCGTCGCGCCGTCGTTCACGATTCCCCTGCCCCGTTACACCGTCGCGCCGCTCGCGCCGTATGTGCTCATTCATCCGCGAAGTCAGACTGTCTTTGCGAGTCAGAATGTTTCTTTCACCAACCTCTCTACCGGTGACGGCGCAATTGGCTATCGCTGGCAGTTTAACGGTGCGTTCCTGTCCAACGCGACGAATGTGAGTCTTGCGCTCACGAACGTGCAGTCCGCCAATGCGGGCAACTACGCCGTGGTCGTCACGAACAGCGTCGGCTCAGTCACCAGTCGCGTGGCAGTGCTGCGGGTGCGAACCAACTCCTTTCCCCTGCTCTTTCGCGATGACTTCGAGACGAACTCGTCGGCCAACTGGAACGTTTTCGCGGGCTATACGAATGGCGTACCAGACTTCACGGTGGACTGGGCGTTCGATCACGGCGCGATTCCCTACACGTTCAACGCGTTGACCACGCTGATTCCGCCCGCACCCAATTCGCCCGACGGCAGCGCCCACGCCGTGCGCCTGACCGTGAACAACAACGACGCGCTCGCCGCCATCGCCGCGGTGAATCTTTATCCGAAGAATTTTTCCGTGAGCAACAACTTCGCGCTCAAGTTCGATCTGTGGCTCAACTACGTGGGCAACGCCAACGGTTTTATTGGCGGCATCAGCGCCACCGGCAGCACGCAGCACGCAATTTGCGGGATCAATCATCTCGGCACGAACGTAAACTGGGCGCCGCCGAGCGCGCCCGCCAGCGATGGTTTGTGGTTTGCCGTGGATGGCGAGGGCGGCACATCGGCGGATTACCGCGCTTACGAGGGAAATCTTGCCGGCACACAGATTGATCGCACCTCGACTCTCTCCGCGTCGAACAACGCCGCCACGATTTACCAAAATCTTTTCCCGGCTTCGCGCTTTGAAACGGCAGGCTCGCCCGGCAAGCGCTGGGTGGAAGTCGAGTTGCGGCAGACGAACAACATCGTGCTCTGGATCATGGACGGTGCGGTGATCAGTCAGCGGACGAACACGACTTCTTTCACCAACGGCAACGTGATGATCGGATTGATGGACCTGTTCAACTCCATCGCCTACCCGACGCGCGATCAGTTCGCGCTGTTCGACAACGTCCGCGCGGAAAATCTTTCGCCGCCGCCGATCGGTTTCAGTTCGGTGACACGGTTGGGCGATGGCACGATTTCTCTCTCACTCACAAGCGCGCCCAACGACACGCTCTGGCTCGAAGCTTCCGCAGACTTGGCCGTCTGGCAGACGTTGGCCGTGCTAACCACGACCAACGCCATTGCTTCATTCACCGACTTGAATGCGCCGACATTCAGCACGCGCTTTTATCGGGCGCATCGCTGAGTTCACGTCGTGAACGCCACGACCATCGGCCGCACGAGCTGCTCGAAATCCGCGAACCGCATCTTGATGACTTCGGTGTGCGACCCGGCGTTGAAGGCGATCTCCTCGTTGTCGGCCAGCGATTCGGCGGCATAAACTTCCATGCCGTAGAGATTGCCGAAGGGCGGCATCGCGCCGATCTCGCAATCCGGGAAACGCGCCTTGAACTGTTCCTCGGAAGCGAAACGCGCCTGGTCGCTGCCGGTGAGTTCGCGCAAGTCCTGCAACACCACCTTGCGATTCGCCGGCAACACCGCCATCGCCATCTGTCCGTCGAGGTCCACGATGACGACCTTGGCCATCGCCTTGCCCGGGACGTGCGCCGACGCCGCCACTTCCTGCGCCGTGAAGGTTTGGGAATGGACGATGCAGACATACTTCACGCGATTCTGGTCCAGGAATTCTTTCAATTTCTTGACTGGCATATTGATTCCTTTCGTTGAGGCCCGAGGCAACCCTACGCCCGTTGTCCGTAGAATCAAGCGACGCTCGACGGCATGACAATTTTTGAAAAACAATTGCCGTGGAAACTTTGCGCCCATCACCAGCCGACGAATCATTTTCCAGTTCACCCCGGCGCACGAGCAACTCGCCCCACCGGCCAGACGCACCGCCGCCGTTTGCTCACTCGCTGACGCAAACCGCATCCAAAAGTTTTTGCGGACACTCTGTTCTCCTGTCTGTTCGCGTCACGACCGGAAGTTCCCCCAATTCGGACAACGGCACGCGAACACACCGGACGCAGCCCAAGCTTCCGGCTTGGGATTGCATCGGGGCGAAACTTGCGTGCCCTCCGTGGAGTCCGGAATTGTCGCCAACAGCATTCGGGTTGAGAATGTAGATAGCAAATGAGTTACGTGGCGAGCCAAGGCAGTTTATGAATCTTCCAATTGATGACCGTGTGAAAACAAATACGCGCGCGACGACGCCAGCGCACTGGTCCGCGACAACCACGCGCCCGAGCGCCTCACCGTCGGGCGCCTATGTCATCGAGGACGCGGAGGTGGCCGACGTTTGGCCGCGGGCGGACGACGACGCGCAGTCCAAACATGCGCGGTCGAAAAAAGCGAAAGCAGAGCCGGCAAGCCAGTCGTGGCTGGCGCGGGATCCCTTCGAGTGGGTTGGCCGCAAAATCCGGAGCAAGAAGACTGGCACGGTTTTCACCGTCCGAAATGTTTTTCGGAATGGTCGCGTGGAGCTGGAAAAAAGCTGGATGACCTATTCGTACACGGTTGAAGTCATTCGCGAGGACTTTGAAACCAATTCCTAACCCATCCCATGCGACAGAAGATTCCCAGGATGTTTTGATATGCGATTGAATCGGGAAATTCAGGAACGACCGACAGACTCGCCCTCGACTTCACGCGGATATTGATCTCGCCGATCGGTAGCGGCAGGATACGAGCACGACAACGCCCCGAGATCTCCACCACATCGTACCGCAAACAGCTTGTGTCCGCTTTCAGTCTCACGGTGATGCCGTGCGATAAAAACGAACTGGACAGTTTGACGCTTGGTCGTCAATGACCACGGTGTTGGCGCCGGTGGTGGTCACGTTTGTAAGCTGGCTCCAGTTCCCGCCAGTCATCAGGTTGGTAGAGAATTCGACTCGGCACGGGCAACCGGCTTCGCCATCAACCTGTAATTGAATCCGGCCATCGGGCAGGCGGGCGGGAGTTTGAAGGGTGTACGGGAACGCTGTTAGGGTGCGGCTTAACGTGACTTGATCAACCCATCCACAATCGGAACCTGCGATGGTCCCGGCATCTTTCACGTAGAGCCACGTTAGAACGTTAGTTTTGGCGGGGAGCTTGAAGTAATTGGACTGCCAGTTCGCCTCGCCGGAAATTCGTTTGGCCAGAACACCATTCGTATAGAACTGCAGGAAATCCGCGTTCGTTTGCGAGGAGACCTTCCACCAAAAACTGACGTTGGTCGCTCCGGTGACCGTGGCTTGCAGCCAGTTGGTTTGGTTATGCCAGATGGTTCCACTTTGAGCCGCGAAGTTGCCATCGTGCGTGACGTTGGTCTGCGCAAACCATCCATTAGTGTATAAGCTTCCCGCCGAACTCCACGCTACGCCGCACGTATTCAACGCCTGCTGTAACCGGGGCGTTGGTGAAGTCACATAACTGACCCGATCCACTTGACCGTAATCAAGAGTGCCTCCGGTTAATGAGCTATCTTTGACATACCGCCACTTCAGCACGTTGGTACCGGCGGGCACTGGGAAGGAGCAGTATTCCCAGCCACTCGGCCAACTCGACCAGACGTCTCCCAATCCGGAGATTCTCGCCTGCCGGACGGCATCGATGTAAA
>SCTL01000084.1 GCA_004297495.1 Verrucomicrobiota bacterium | reverse complement strand
CTTCTCGACCGGCGTGACGTAATAAAACGCTTCCGTGGCCTTGGTCTCGAACGGCCCGGGCGCGTCCAGTGAAGCGAACGACGTGGCGCGCAGGAATTGCGGCGTCTCCTCGACCCGCGCGCGAATCTCCGACGGCAACGTGATGATGCGCCGGTCCACGAGAAATTGCCGGATGGCTTCCAGATTCTTTTGCACGTCGGGAATCAAACTCTCCTCGGTGGGATGATCGCGCTGAATATCCTTGAACACTTCGACGGGCTTGCGGTTCGGATCAATCACTCGCGCCGCCTCGGCAAACACGGCCTGTTCGCGCCGCAATTCTTTCAGGCCAATTTCCAAAACCTGCTCCGGCGAAAACGGAATCAATTCCCCCTCGCGCAACATGCGCGTGAACTTCTCGCGGCCCAGCGCGTAATGATTGTGCGCCTTCGGCAACTTTTCCTTCTTGAGCCAGTCGGCGAACCCGCGCAGTTCGGCAATCGCCTGCTGATTGGCTGCGGTGAATTCCTTCCGCAATGCCGCGCTGTCCAGATTTTTGAGAGCGTCCACCAGTTCCTTGCCCAGAAAATCCGCCGAGCCGTTCGCAATCTCGATGGCTGTCTCAACGAAGGGTTGCGGCAGTGAGTCGTCGAGGTTCGCGCGAGCCTCGGCAAAAACTTTCGGCGCTTGCTTCTCGATCGCAATGATCGAACGCACGCGCTGCTCCAGCGGCGCGAAGTTGCGCTTGATGTAAATGCTCACGTCGAACGCGCCGGCGTAGGTCATCGGATTGCGTGTGAAACTTTCCTGATCCTCGAACGCGAACAATTCGTTGGCGATGGCGGTACGCAAGAGCCGGTAATCATGCAGCGATTGCGCGCTGAGCAACTCTGCGGGAATCGCCGCAAGTTCGCGCTCAAACTTTTTCAGGCGCGCAAGTTCCGCGGTGATCGAAGCGCGGCTGGCGTCGGTCAGCTTGCCGTCGTATTCGTGCAAGCCGAGCGTCGTGCCGGTGGCCGGACGCCACGCGAGATAGCCGGCGATGAACTCATCCGCGAGCCGGGCGAATTGGGCGTCGCCCTTCGCGCTGGTGCCGACGTCAGACTTGCGGATCATCGAACAACCGGCGCAGACGAGCGCAACGAACGCGCCAAGGATGAGGCGGCGAACACATCTCCTCGCCGTGTCTCCGTCTCTCCGTCTCTCCGTCTCGATGACACTCACGGCTTGGGAATGAAAATCTTCTGCCCGACTTTCATGCTTTCGGCTTTCAGGCCGGGGTTGGCTTTCAATACTTGATCCACCGTGACTTTCACTCCCTGCTCGCGATACGCCGAGACGATGGCGGAAAGTGTGTCACCGGACTTGACCACATAATCGAAACCTTTCTCCGGCTTCTCCGTGTCGCCGGCAGTTTCCTTCGGCGGCGCGGTGTTGCGCGGCGGTCTGGTGGAAACCGTTTTGCCGAGTTTCTCCAGTTCCTTCAAGATGTGCTCGTTGTCGTCCACGCGTTTCTGATCCACTTTCTGAATCGCCTCGGCCAGCTTGCGCACTTCCTCCTGCCCGGCGGTGTTACCCTGCGCCTTCGCACCCTGCTCGCGAAGTGTCTCGATTTCCTTCGCCATCGTGGCGAGGCGTTTGTCCTGTTCCGCCTTGGCCGCGAGCAAGTCCTCGATCTGCCCGGAGAGTTTGTTGAGCCGCTCCTCGACCGCCGCGTCCTGCGCGCGGGCATTGAAGGACAGCGTCGAGACCAGCACCAGGGAAAGTAAAATTCGTTTCATGCCCCGAACATAGAAAGCCACGGCGAAGCAGGCAAGCGGCGAACGGTGGGAAATCTTTCTTTCGGAAAACTGGAGCCAGCTGTCAGGATTGAACTGACGACCCGCAGTTTACAAAACTGCTGCTCTACCACTGAGCTAAGCTGGCCTCCGCTGCTTATCTGGTTAATGCAACAGGCCGGTTTTGGCAAGCCTGCGCTCGCGTGTCAGCGATTCGTTGCGTCGGGAACGGGCCAGACCGCATCGCGTCCGCTCCAGATCCCCGTTCCAGCGGAAAGTGAGACGTCGCCGCCATCATCCTTGCCGTCCATGCCAGCGGAATAGAGCACGTAGCCGAGTTCGGGT
>SCTL01000923.1 GCA_004297495.1 Verrucomicrobiota bacterium | reverse complement strand
CCCAACAAGCCGAGGCGCAACTCCAGACCGGCACGACGTTCGCGCCGGCATTCGTCGCGAGGATGCAGGCCTGGAGTTGCGCCTCGGCTTGTTGGGCGAAACGGTCGCCGACGCCGACAGAGAATTTTTCAAGCTTCAATGACCCAGTGCTCATATTTTTCAATTAAATGGAGAGACAGCCTACCAAGTGAAACGCGGGCAAGATTGCGGTTTTTTCTGCAATCCGCCATGAAAAAGTTGAACCAAAACTGGTTATTTTCGCCCGCGTCCTACACGCCGATCCGGATCGTGAGTGGGACTTTCCCGGTCGCAGCACGGTGACATAAAGGAAGGCGTGCACTACTACACGCCTTCCCGCCCGCCCGATCGCTGCGGGCCAGAGTAGCCGCGTTCGGCTGCCGGATGAGACAACGGTGACCGCGAGCGATCCTTCCCGGGTGAATTATTCGAGGATCAGCCGGTAGAATTTTTGCGGTTCACTCAGCGGCACCTGGGCTTGAACCGTTCCGCCAGTCACGCTTAGGGTGGCGGTGGAATCCTCCCACGAGTCGGGCAGGTGGACGGTGGTGGTTTCCTGTAGTCGGAAGTTTTCGTCGGTCCAAGTCAGGTTCAAGTTCGTTCCGGACTTGCTCGCGCTCAAAAGCGGGGTGCCGATGCCAACAAGGCTGAGGGCCGCTTCAGAGGTGCAATCACCGAGCGTCACCTCGAGGGTAACTTGCTTGAAACCGGAGGACGAGTAGGTGACGCCGGTGGGGTTGGCGCTCGTGGAGGTGGCGGGGGTTGCGCCTTCACCGAGGTTCCAGAGGAAAGTCGCGCCCGGCGTCCCGCCAGTGTAAGTGAAGTTGACCGGCGCGCCCACGTCTATAGGTACAGTCGGCCCGGTGAAACTGGCGATGGGCAGGGGATCGTCGGTGATGGTATTGGTGGTGGTGGCGGTGATGACGGGAGTGTTGAGATCAAAATAAATCGCCGCGCTGTTGGTGATGACGCGGCCCGCAGGCAGGGCCGGTTGGGGTTGCACTGTGAACTTTACGTAACCGTGGCTGCCGGGTTCATCGAAGGAACTTTCGGGCAGGTTGATGTTGTCGAAGGTCCAGACGAGTTCCTGTCCGTTGACCTGGAGATAGCCCGGATGACTCTGGCCTACCACCAGCACCGTGTTCGGATTGAGGTCGGTGTCGAGCACGTCGCGGAGAACCACGCGGTAGGCGGGGCCGGTGCCGGTGTTTTGAAACTGGATGGTGTAGGTCAAGGGCAGGTCGCGGTGAATGTAGCCTTCGGGGCCGCAGCCGCGCGGTGAGACGGTTTTGTCATTGGGATCGAGTGAACAGGTGGCTTTCTGTTTGTATCCGGCATAGGCCGAGGGGAGCAAGGGGTGAATGCCTCGGGCGATGGCGGTGATCAAGGGCGGTGGAGTGCCGACGCAATTTTGCGGTGCTCCAGTGTTCAAATTATAGGTGATTAAGAGGTATCCCGAATCGCCGGGATTCAGACCGGGTAACTGCCATTTTTCCCAGGTGTAATCCGGTCCAAGATTGTCTTGCGCATACACCGTCACGGCGGGCGTGCCGATTACGGAAATATATTTTGCGTATTTGTGATGCGTCATCCGGATGCGTGGTGCGGAAAGGGTGGTGGTGCCGATGTTCCGGTAGCTAACCAGGCAGTACATGTTTTGCCCACAGCAGGGCGACTTGTAAGGAGGGTCAAAGAAGACCGCCATGTCCACGGTTAGGTCGCTGGAGGAAGTGGTTGTTTGGTTGCCAAAGTTTTTACCGGAAAATGGGAATCCCGTGGGGCCGAGGATGTAGTTCCCGCCGGAGACGGGCTGGGTTTGCGCCCAGCCGGGTTGCTGAATTTCGCTGACGGTATAAACGTCGTCCGGCACGGAGAACCCATACTTGCCAGTGGCGTCGGTCAGCGCGAACAATGGCGCGGCGAGGCTGGGGGAGTCGAGCCGGATCAACCAGTTTTGCATCCCCGGCTCGGTGGTTTGTTTGGTGCCGTCGCCGTTTTGGTCCAGGTATTTTTTTCCCGTGATCCTCTGGCCGCAGACGAACGAGATTTTCGGACTACTGACAGCTCCGCAACTGGACGCGACGTTGATGGCATTGATGGTGTAGAGCGTGTTGGCGTTCAATCCGCCGATGAAAGTCAGGAGGACGCGATTGCCGCTGGAGGGTTCGCCCATCAAGGTGGCGGAAACGGGTGCGACACCACCGCTGGGTGGATGGAGCAGATATTTCGACGGGAGCTCGACGCTCGTGGCGTCCATGACGCGATCGAAAGTCAGAATCACTCGCGCGGGCGCGTTGCAATCCATCACCGCTGCCAACAGACGCGGCGACGACGAGGCAATGAGTTTGACCGAAGTGTT
The DNA here is from genome assembly GCA_004297495.1 of Verrucomicrobiota bacterium. Lineage (GTDB taxonomy): Bacteria > Verrucomicrobiota > Verrucomicrobiia > Limisphaerales > JADLHS01 > SCTL01. Next base: position 30 of record SCTL01000923.1, on the reverse strand, counting down.
CGCCGGCAGGGAGTCGCCCCATACGTCTTT
>SCTL01000922.1 GCA_004297495.1 Verrucomicrobiota bacterium | reverse complement strand
CCATAACGCTGCGCCTCGACCAGTTGATCATAAGCTCCTGCCGCGAGCGGTTTGCGACGGCTATCCCCGGCTGGTAGTTGATCCAGCAGAGACAGGGTGTGTTGGTCATCCTTGAGGGCGCGATTTAGTGAGGCAAGATCATAAGCTGTATTGTGGTCGCTATCACCGCTGAGGAATCGCTGAGAAACACTATCGCGACGTTCGCGTAATGCCGTGAGCGCTTCCGGGTAATCCTTGCCAAGTTCTGCGATTGAACTCAAAAGAAAACTGGTTCGAACTCCCTTAAAACTCTCCACCTTTACCATCCCTTCATCGAAGCACCACAAGTATTCCTTCAATGCTCCGGCTGGATCGCCGTTGCGCGCGAGTTGTTGGGCGTTCTGATAGCGGGATTGCACCCCGTCATGTTCGACTGGAGTATTCGGTGCAGGCGTTGCTTTCTGCGTGGATTTGGCGCGGGCTTCGGCTTGTTCACGCAGCAACCTGCCGACCTCCCCGCGTCTTCTCAACTCTTCGCGCGATGGTTTGTTTGAGTTTGTGGCTGGATCGCTCGATTGGGTCGCATTCTCCTTCGGCTGCGGATCGGTTTGTGCCGTCTGTTCTTGTGCCGCTTTGTTTGCAGCGTCCAGCTTGGCTTGCGATTGATGGCGGACGACGAGCGGGATTGAAATCCCGGCGGTAATCACGGCGGCAATGGCGATTTTTTGAAGTGTAGTCATGGCGATGGTTTTTGTGGCAGCGACAATTGTTGTTTTGGTGGTGACAGCGGAAACAACCGCGCTCGTGAGCGCAGCGGTGGAAATGGTGAGGGCCAAACCCACCGGCGCGGCTTGCACGGCATTGGCGGAGATGACGACGGCGAGTCCGCTCGCGCCGACGGTGACGCCGCGTTTGGCGAAGAATTCGCGCAAGCGTTCCACGGCGCGGCTTACGCGTTTTTGCGCGGCATCGTCGCTGATGCCGAGCGTTGCGCCGACGGTGCGGAGGTCGTGATTCTTAAAATAGCGGAGCAACACGGCGTCGCGGTCGGTGTCGTCGAGTTCGGACATGGCGTCGTCGAGGACGGGGCGGAGTTGCTCCCAGTCCGGTACGTTTTCGGGAGCAGAGAGAAGTTGTTCCATGGCCTGCCTTTCGCGTTGAGTTCGGCGCGTTTCGTTGCGATAGAGATCACGCGCGGCGAACCGCGTGCCGCGATACAACCAGCCAACAAGCGACGCCTCGGGACTCAGATTCGCGCAGACGGTGCGGGCTTTGCGGGCGAGATCGGTGAAGACGCTTTGGGTCACGTCACGCGCAAGGTCGGGAGAATAGACCTGGCGCAACGCCGCCGAATAGACGAGGTCGGTGTGACGCGCGACGATCTCGGCAAAGGTGGCTTCCGCGCCGCGTTCGGCGTAGGCGCGGAGCAGTTGGGCGTCAGGCTGATCGTGCATCTCACCCATTAAACAGCCACCGCCGGAAAATTCCGACAAAGTATTTTGGCCCTGATGTGAGCAATGGCCTCGACCCGCGAGCTTGCCTGTGCAAAGCTTTCCCCGCCCAATGAGCGGATGGAAAAAATCGGCCCAGCGAATGTTTTACGCTCTCGCAATCATCTATGTCGTGGTTTGCCTCTCCGCATGCGCCTTCCAGCGGCGGCTGATTTATTTTCCCACCAAACTCATCGCGAGCGCCGCGGAACAAGCCGCGGCTCAGAATGGATTTTCTCCCTGGCGAAATCAGGCCGGTCAAATCATCGGCTGGAAGATGACGGTGAAGGTTGCTTCAACTGGGAGCGTTCTGGTGATTCACGGCAATGCGGGTTGTGCGATTGATCGCAGCTATCTCGCCGAACCGATTCACGAGGCGTTGCCGCTGGATGTTCACGTGCTCGAATTTCCCGGCTACGGCGCGCGTGCGGGTTCGCCGAACATGACGAGTATTCTCGTGGCGGCGGAAGAGGCGTTTGGTCAGTTGCCGCAAGACAAACCGGTTTATCTCGTGAGTGAATCCATCGGCGCGGGCGCGGCGGCGCATCTCGCGAAGCTGCATCCCGACCGCGTGAAAGGCATGGCGATGTTCGTGCCGTACGATGATCTCGCCTCAGTGGGTCAGCGCGCCATGCCGTATCTGCCGGTGCGCTTGCTCCTGCGCGACCGCTATCAGCCGGCGCTTTGGCTGAGGAGTTACCGCAGTCCGATTCAGTTCGTGCTGGCCGGCGCGGATGAAGTGATTCCCACGAAGTTCGGTCAGCGTTTGCACGACAGCTATCAAGGGCCGAAGCAACTTCAAATCATTCCCGGCGCGCACCACAACGAAGTGGAGGAACAATCGCCGGAGTGGTGGCAGGGCGTCTTCGCCTTCTGGACGGAGAAGCCAATGTTATCAGTGCATTGAGCGGCAACGAAGTCCCGCACGCTAAGGCGATGGCGTGATGAGGACTTCGCCGCTTTGGTTCGTTCCAAGGAAGTAACCGTAGCCCGCGTTCATCTTTTGGAGCAACACGCCGCTGAAGGGAATTGCCTTGCCCGTGTTCGTGTCGGTTACGCTGCCGGCGAGCAGCCCGGTGGACAGGGTGATCTTGGCGCTGAGTTTGTTACTGCTCAGGTTGACGATGGCGTTGTTGGAGGACAGCAACACGTTGTTGGTGATGGATTGAACAAGGTTGCCGTGGAGGAACGCCATGACGCCGTTGGTGAGGGCGACGACGCGATTGGTGGTCGGCGAGATATAGGCCGAGCCCAAGGCGTCGGGCGCGTTGGTGAATCCGAGCGGATAGTATTTGGCATTCGCCACGGCGGGTTTGATCCAGCTTGGTTTGCCCTCGAGGTTGCTGTCCAGCCGGTTGGTGAAGTGCATCCAGCCGTAAACCGAACCTTTGCTGGAGTAGAGCGGGGAATACCATGCCCACCAGCCGTCGGCTGAAACCGGGATGCCCTGGCTGAGCGCCGTGCCGTCCGCGAGTTTTCCCGCGAGCTTCAATGCGCCTGACGCCGACACCGCGATTGTTCCGTAGCTGTCGCCACCGGGCTGATTGGCCGCGTCGTCGCTGCCGGGCAGGACGAGCGTGTATTTGCCGGCGAGCGGCGACGTTGCGCCTTTGGGATAAACCGGCGCGCGATAGCCGGCGACCGGAGCACTCCACAACGCGTTGCCAATCGTTCCTTCGACCCACTGCGTCTGATTCGTGACATCAAGCCTTAGCACGACCGTCACCGTCTCCGTCACAGACGGTTTCAGCGAGAGGACGGTCTGGCCGAGCCAGTTGAACGCGCCTTTCGCCCCGAGCTTTTTTGCGCCGAGCTGGAAACTGCCGCTGTAGGTTCCGGCTTCGAGCAGAGAGAGGGTGAACGCGCCGGAGTGATCAGGATTCCGCACTTCGTTGGTTTCGGAGAACAGTCCGTAGAAATTGCCTTTCAAAGCTACGAACGGGTTCGTCACAAAATTCGCCTGCAACACCAAGTTCGACTGCATCGAAAAGCTGAGCTTGGAATTCGTGGAGGTCAGGCTGCCCGACCAGCCGACGAACAGATTTCGCGGCAGTGGTTTCGCGGTCAGCGTGTAAAGCTTGTCAATTTCCAGCAGCGCGCCGCCGTAGTTGGGGGTGACGATGCCGCTGCCATTGGTCTGGACGATCAGCGGCGCGCTCAAGACGTAGTTGAAACTCACACTCATCACGGGCGAGGCGTTGCTCATGGTGTCGAGGGCGTAGGCGGCGATGTAGTTTGAGCCTACCTTGAGGCTCGCTTCAGCGCTCCAGTTGGTCCAGCCGTTGGAAGTTTGCGCCAGTTTCCAGGGGTCTTCGTTCAGTTTATAGCGGACGGCGGTGACCCGAATGTTGTCCTTGGCCGTGCCGGTGACAGTTGCAACTGAATTGCTGAAACGCTGCCCCTTCGTCGGAGACGTGATGGTGAGGGTCGGCGGAATTTGATTCGCGAGGTCTTTGACGCTGATGCCGCCGACAGTTCCGTCGGTCAAAGATTCCCAACCCACGACGCTGCCGCTCGAGTTGATGACAGCGATTTTGATCTGGCCGACTTTTGGCGCGAGCACCCACGCTTGCGCGGAAACCACGGTGGCCCCGCCTTGCAGCTTGGCTTTGACGGAAACGTTCTTGCATTGGTTGAACGTCCCGGCGGGCACTTTCACGGTGCCGGCTGCCGACACGCTGATCGTAACCGTAACGGGAATGCTGCCGAAGCTCGATCCCTCGATCACCGAGTCGAAAGTCCGGGAAGTACTGTTCGCGAGCGAGGTTTCCTCGAGCGAATGGATTGCTGGCGACCAATCGTAGCTATACGGGCCGGCATCCGCACCATACTCAATCAGCGCAAGCCGGTCGCCTGAGTATCCGACCGTGGCCGACAACTCGCGCGAGTAATCACCGAAGTCAGGATCATACACGTAGAGGTCCATGTCGTAGGTCGAAAAGCCCGCGCTCCGGAATTCGGTGTACGCGTTTCCGGCGGTGCCGGTGTAATATTTGATGTCGCCGGAATGCATCGGCCAGTACTCCGTCACCGTGGTCGCGTGGAGGAGGATGGGAAAACTGGCCGCCAGCGCCAGCGCTGCGAGTTGTTTCAGTGATGTTTTCATAAGCCGATGAGTTGGGATCACGTCAGGGATTTTCGTGCGTTGCAATTTTCTGCGAAGAGACCGTGGGTTGAAACTGAAAGGCAGCGCCGCCGTGTGCCGTGCGCGTCGGAAGACAAGCAGAGAGATCGCGAGAGAGGAGGTGTGACGTGCTGGAAAAGCGGAATTCAACCTCCCGGTTCAACACCCCGCGAACCGCAGGCTCCCAAAGGCGATCATTCACATCGCGCATATCCTTGCCAAGCCCTTCCCGTCAACTCTCTGAGTGAACTGACCGTAACACTCCGCGCACCCGTGGCAATGATAAAGTCAGGCAAATTTGCCCGACGAGATTTACAGCTTCGCCGCGACGAAGGTGGCAAGCTTTTGCGCGTCGGCGTTGAACTGGCGGATGCCCTCGGCGGTTTTCTCCGTGGCCATCGCGTTTTCGTTGAGCAGCCAGCGGAAATTCTTCTCGTCCACCGCGAGCTTCTCGATCTTGCTTTCCTTTGCCGTGGCCGGATTGAGTTTGCGCTGGATGGGTGTCGAGTCAGCTTTGAGTTCGCCGAGCAGTTGCGGGCTGATGGTGAGCAGATCACACCCGGCGAGTTCGAGGATTTCACCTTTGTTGCGGAAGCTTGCGCCCATGACCTCGGTCGCGTGACCGAACTTTTTGTAGTAGCCGTAAATTTCCTTCACTGAAATCACGCCGGGATCTTCCGCCGGCGCAAAATCTTTTCCGGCGCTCTTCTTGTACCAGTCCAGAATGCGGCCCACGAACGGGGAGATGAGTTTCGCCTTCGCTTCGGCACACGCGACGGCTTGCGCGAGCGAGAAGAGCAGGGTCAGGTTGCAGTTGATGCCTTCGCGCTGGAGAACTTCGCACGCACGGATGCCTTCCCACGATGACGCGATCTTGATGAGGATTCGCTCACGTGGAATTCCCTGTTTCTGGTAAAGTTCGATGAACCGGCGCCCTTTCGCGACGAGCGCCTGAGTGTCGAAGGAAAGATTCGCATCTGTCTCAGTCGAAACGCGACCGGGCACGATCTTCAAAATCTCCACACCGAATGCGATGAGCAACGCATCCATCACTTCATCGAGCAGCTTCTTGCCGGTCACGCTGGTTTGCTTCGCATCGCTGATCGCCTTCGCGACGACCGGCGCGTATTCCGGCATCTGCGCGGCCTTTAGGATGAGCGAGGGGTTCGTGGTCGCGTCCTGCGGCGCGTATTGCTTCAGCGTGGCGAAGTCGCCGGTGTCGGCGACGACGGTGGTGAGTTTTTTGAGTTGGTCGAGCTGGCTTGTTTCGACGGCCACTCTTGAAGCGGGGTGTTCAGCGACAGTGCTCATAAAATCATTTCATCCAAAGGTTCGGGAACATAATGCCGCAGCCGTGCGATCAAATCAATCCGGCAAATGGGCAAATGGTCGAAAGGGCGCAGCGAGCGGGCTTGTCGTTCACAGTTCCGCTGTGCGCCGCCCAGTGAGGGAACAGGTCAAAGCCGCTTAAAAGTGGAAATCCAAACGATTCTCTCGCGCCCGGAAAGTAGTTCCATGAAGCACACCCGACGGAGTTAACCCGCCTTAAAGCTTCCCCAGCAGTGTGGTTTCCGTTAGGCTTGTCCGATGCCTGACCGCGTTCGCGCGACGGCTTTTGAGACGTGCAAGCGACTGAAACAATGGACCGAAGTTTTCCGGTCTCGTGGCGGAGCGGGAAACTTGGCCGCGGCGGCCTGGCGCTTTTGGCGCTGGGTTACGTGCCACTCCTGATCGCTTTCTTCGGCAATCTTTGGACCAAGGAACATTATCAATTTTTTCCCGTGGCGCTGGCCGGTGCCGCCATCCTGGCGCGCGGGCGTTGGATGGAAGTTGCGCGTCCGTTGCAACCCGGCGCGGCGTTGGTTTACGTGCCGTTGCTGTTGATCTCGTTCGGCTTGGTGATCGGCGGCACACTGCTGTGGTCGCCGTGGCTCGGCGCGGTGGCGGCTTATCTGGGATTGTGCGCGACGGTGTGGGCGCTCGGCGGGAGAAAACTTTTCCTGGCGCTGCTCCCCGCGCTCATCGTGCTGGCGATCGTCATTCCGCCGCCGCTCGGGTTCGATCAAACCTTCACGCTCTGGCTGCGGCGCGTGGCGACGGTCTGGAGCAGTCATTGGCTGGACGCCATCGGGCTGGTGCATTCACCGAGTGGCAACGTCATCGAGATCGCGAATCAGCGACTGCTCGTCGAGGAAGCGTGCAGCGGCATCAACTCCGTGCTCTCGACCGCGGCGGCGTGTTTGTTCTTCACGTTCTGGCGGCGGCGCAGTTATGTCCAGGTGTTCAGCGCGCTGTTGTTGACGATGAGTTTTGTGTTGCTGGGCAACGTCGTCCGCATTACGACCGGCGCGTGGTTGATTCACAATTACCAACTCGACATCCTCACCGGCTGGCGGCATCAGGCGGTCGGCATGGTCATGTTCGTGGCTTACCTGTGTTTGATTCTCAGTCTCGATCATCTCCTCGCTTTTCTGTTTTCGCCAGTGCCGACGCGCGCTCGATCAACCCCGACTGGCGCGGCACCACAAGTCGCGACAATAGCGCCCGCTCCAGTTTCAGTCGTGATCCCCGCGCCGTCCGTTGCGCAACCCGCGCCCACCGCCCCGATTGAAACCATTGCGCCCACGCCGGCCGGATTTTTTGGTCTGCCGCGCGGACTCGTCTGGGCCGCGCTCGCGGCGTTCGCGGTGCTCGGCGTGTTGCAATCGGTGCATGGGCTGACCAGATTTTTCCAGGACCGGAAACTGGCGCGCATTCCCGACACGGCACTCATCGCGGGCGCGAGCTTTACGCTGCCGGAAAACATTGGCGGCTGGCACACCGTCGCCACCGTGCCGAAGGAGCAAAAAGCCGAGACGATGGGCGTGTATTCCAAAATCTGGAATTTTCAGCGCGGCAATACGATCGCCTCGGTGGGGTTGGATTATCCCTTCACCGGCTATCACGACGTGACGCTGTGTTACACGCTGCAAGGCTGGGAGACGCGCGATAAACACATCCAGATTTCCGACGCCGAAAAGAAAGTCCCGTCCGAGATCGAAGTGGCGATGAAAAAGGATTTCATGAAGTACGGTACGCTGTGGTTCAGCACCGTGGATCAATATGGGCGCTGGCAGGATCGGGGCGAACTCAGTCAAACGCTCACCGGCAGATTCGCCAATCAGGTGGATGCCGCCACGACCTACCGCGTGCTGGTGACGAGCACCTG
>SCTL01000921.1 GCA_004297495.1 Verrucomicrobiota bacterium | reverse complement strand
GTGCTGCACGGTGATGATGTCGCAGTTGCCGGTGGTGGTGACATAGATGTCGCCGACACCGAGCGTGCTTTCGACGGTGTTGACCTCGAAACCTTCCATCGCGGCTTGCAGCGCGTTGATGGGATCAATCTCGGTGACAACGACGCGCGAACCATAAGCGCGGAGCGAATGGGCGCAGCCTTTGCCGACGTCGCCGTAACCGCAGACGACGGCTACTTTGCCGGCGAGCATGACGTCGGTGGCGCGTTTGATGCCGTCCGCGAGCGATTCGCGGCAGCCGTAGAGGTTGTCGAACTTCGACTTGGTGACGGAGTCGTTCACGTTGATGGCGGGCACGAGCAATTTGCCTGCGTCCTTCATTTGATAAAGGCGATGCACACCGGTGGTCGTCTCTTCGGAAACGCCGCGCCAATCTTTGACGATCTTCGTCCAGAGACCGGGCTTCTCTTTCGCGAGCCGGCGCAGAAGCGCTTTCACGACGGAAACTTCGTGGCTGTCGCCCTTCGTTTCGTAGGCCCACTTGCTGCCGTTTTCAAGTTCGTAGCCTTTGTGGATGAGCAGCGTCACGTCGCCGCCGTCGTCCACGACGAGCTGCGGGCCTTGGTCGCCGGGGAACAAAATCGCCTTGAGCGTGAGTTCCCAATATTCCTCCAACGTTTCGCCCTTCCAGGCGAACACCGGCGTGCCGGTCGCCGCGATGGCGGAGGCGGCGTGGTCTTGCGTGGAGAAGATGTTGCACGAGGCCCAGCGGACATTCGCGCCGAGGGCGACGAGCGTTTCGATGAGCACGGCGGTCTGGATCGTCATGTGCAACGAGCCGGTGACGCGCACGCCCTTGAGCGGTTTCGACTTCGCGTATTTCTGGCGCACAGACATGAGGCCGGGCATTTCGTGTTCGGCGATGGCGATTTCCTTGCGTCCCCACTCGGCGAGCGAGAAGTCGCGGACGATGTAGTCCTTGCCGCGGGGAGTCTGCGCTGCGTATTGAGCGAACGTCTTGCTGACTTCAGCGAGAACGCCGTTGGCTTTGCCGTTGCCGCTCGCTTTCAGAACGGTGCGGCGGGGAGGGGAGAGTTTGATGGCGGCCATGAGTTGTTGAGAGTTGAATGTTGAGGGTTGAGAGTCAGGCAGCGGCAGCCGCCAAACGTTGCGCCGATTTCGCCGGCTTCACGCTGGCACGCGAGTCCAAGCCGAGTGCGCGGCGCAGGTCGTTCACTTTGTCGGCCTTTTCCCACGTGATGTCGGGATCGGTTTTGCCGAAGTGACCGTAGTTGGTCGTCTTCGAGTAAATCGGGCGGAGCAGATTGAGTTGCTTGATGATGTTCGCGGGCTTGAAGCTGAAGACTTCGCGCACGGCCTTCTCGATTTGCTCGTCGGTAATGCCGTCTGCCGTGGTGCCGAACGTGTTGATGCAAACGCTGACCGGCTCGGGATAGCCGATGGCGTAGGCGAATTGAATCTCCGCGCTCGTGGCGATGCCCGCGGCGACGATGTTCTTCGCGACGTAACGGCCCATGTAAGCCGCGCTGCGATCCACCTTGCTCGGGTCCTTGCCGCTGAAGGCGCCGCCGCCGTGACGGCCCATACCGCCGTAACTGTCCACGATGATTTTGCGCCCGGTCAAACCGGTGTCGCCCTGCGGTCCGCCGACGACGAATCGGCCAGTCGGGTTGATGAGAAACGTCGTGTTCTTCGTGAGCAGATTCTTCGGCAGCGTTTTCTTGATGACTTCCTCAATGCAAAAATCCTTGATCGTCTTGTGCTCTACATCGTGCGCGTGCTGCGTGGAGATGACGACGTTGGTGATCTCGACGGGCTGGTCATTCTCGTAGCGGACAGAAACCTGGCTCTTGGCGTCGGGACGCAGCCATTTCACTTTGCCGGCCTTGCGAATGCGGGTGAGTTCGCGGCCAAGTTGGTGCGCATACATGATCGGCGCGGGCATCAATTCCGGCGTCTCGTTGCACGCGTAACCGAACATCAGGCCCTGATCGCCGGCACCTTGCTCGGCGGTGTCCTTGCCCTCGGCGGCTTGGGCGTTCACGCCTTGCGCGATGTCAGGGGACTGCGACGTGATCGCGTTCATGATGAGCACCTTGTCGGCATGGAACACGTCGTCGTCGTGCGTGTAACCGATTTCGCGGATCGCAGCGCGGGCGATTTCGTTGAAATCGAGCTTCGCCTTCGTTGTGATTTCACCGCCGACCACGACGAGGTTCGACTTGCAGTAAGTCTCGCACGCGACACGGCTGAACTTGTCCTGCGCGAGGCAGGCGTCCAGCACGGCGTCGGAAATGGTGTCGGCAACTTTGTCCGGGTGGCCTTCGCCGACGGACTCGGAGGAAAAGATGAAGTTCTTGCTCATTCGATGTTTTGGTTAGTGACGTATTGACGTATCAAGATAGGATGATATAAAGAATTGCAGGCGCGTCAAATGGTTTCTTGGAAAAAGTTGTGCGCGCCCCTAACACTAAGCCATGTCGCCGACACTCAAATCCCTGCGCGCGCTCTCGGACCAGACGCGGCTGCGCATCGTGGCGCTGCTGGAGCGCGAGGAACTGTCCGTCAACGAACTCCAGGAGATTACGCGCATGGGCCAGTCGCGCATCTCGACGCATCTCGGGCTGCTGGCGGATTGTGGGCTGGTGAAGTCGCGCCGCGAGGGCAAGCGGACTTTCTACAAACTCAATCCCGACGCCGAGGGCACGACTGCCGAGTTCATTCAACTGGCGATTCGCGGCGCGAAAGAACTGCACGACCACGCGAGCGACCAGATCAACCTCAAGCGCGTCGTGAATCGCCGCCGCGAGCAGGCGCAGGTTTTCTTCAATCAAGTCGCGGGGCGGTTCGATCGCGTCTATGGTCCGGGCCGCTCGTGGCAGGCGTTCGGGCATTTGCTGTTGCGGATGCTGCCGGCGATCACCGTGGCGGATTTGGGCGCGGGCGAAGGTTTGTTGAGCGAACTGCTCGCGCGACGTTGCAAGAAAGTCATCGCCGTGGACAACTCGGAAAAGATCGTCGCGTTCGGCGCGGCGAAGGCGAAGAAGGCCGGGCTGAAGAATCTGGAGTTTCGGCTCGGCGACTTGCAGAACCCGCCGGTGGAGGCTGGCAGCGTTGACCTCGTGATTCTCAGTCAAGCGTTGCATCACGCGGAAGACCCGGCGGCAGCGCTGGTGAGCGCAGCTAAGTTGCTCAAGCCTCATGGACAGATTTTGATTCTCGATTTGCTCGCGCACAAGTTCGACAAAGCGCGAGAACTTTACGGCGACCGCTGGCTGGGATTTGCCGAGAGCGATTTGCATCGCTGGCTCGAAGCGGCGGGGTTCAAGAAGATTGAAATCACCGTGGTCGCGCGCGAGGAAGAGCCGCCGCATTTTCAGACGGTGCTCGCAGGCGGCGAGCGCGGCTGATCGCTGGTCCGGCGGGACTGTTGGCGGGTTGCCGAAATATTGAATGTATGTTACCGGTTGAGCGTCGCTGATTTATTAAACCCAAGCCTGCACCGATTATGAGAATGATGATCATCTTGGCGGTTGTGGCAATTTCCGCGTCGG
>SCTL01000920.1 GCA_004297495.1 Verrucomicrobiota bacterium | reverse complement strand
CCACCAGGCTCTGGAGCGTGTCGCTGCCGGGCCGCACGGCCCAGACGATTTCCTCCAGCGCGCGCACGGTTTCGTTCGCGGACTCCGCGATCTTGCGCATGTGTCCCTCGAGCTGCGCGGGCTGGCGCGCGTCCGCCCGCGCCAGGCCGCTCAACAACGTGATGCGCGCGAGCGACGACCCGAGGTCATCATGCAAATCCTGCGCGATGCGCGAACGCTCGCGTTCGAGCGCGCGTTCCTGTTCGGCCAGTTGCAGCCGGCGCTGAAATCGTCGCCGCTCGACCACGCGGACTCCGATGGCCACGGCGGCCAGCAGGGTGAACGCGCTCACCGTCGCAAACCACCACGTCTGCCAGAACCGCACGACCACGAAATCGCTGAACGAAGTCGCCACCGCCATGTCGCTGAAGATCCAGCCGTTGCCGCCGCCGCCGTGGCGCAGGCGGATTTGGTTGAACGACGCGTTGGCCTTGAACTTGGTGGTGAGAATCTCGGCCTGATTTTCGTCGGTCGAGCCGCGCGAAAGTTTTGGATCAAGCCAGACCGTCACGAGATCGTCGCCGCCGGGAAGATATTGGACCTTGAAAACAATGGTGCGTTGATGGTCGTGGCGCGGCAGTTCGTACTGCTTGAACAGGCCCAGGCCGGACGCCTCGGGATGCGCGGACTTCAAATCGAATTCACCCGCGACGCCCTTGGAAGTTCCGGTCTCGGACGTGTACCACGCGGAATAACCCCACGCCTCCGGCGCATTGCCGACCGCCAGCCGGTATTCATCGCTCTCGAACAACTCGAAGCCCGCATAGTAAGGCTCGGATGCCACGTCCGAAAGCGCGTCCACCCGAAACTTGAAATAAAGCGCGTCGCTCGCGGTGTCATCGCGCTTCACTGCGCCGCCGAGAATGTCCTCACCCATCGGCGTCTCGTGAATGACGCGCGGCTCCCGGTCGCTCCACAGCACTGTGGCGCGGGCCGGGAGGCTGGCGACCAGCGCAGCGAGCAAAAGAGCAACGGTCGGAGAAACGCAAAGACGCGGAGAGGCGCAGGGGAGATTGAGACAACTGAACCCACGGCGGCGAATCGTTCTGATTTCTGCTCCGCGATTCTCAGCGTTCTCTGCGCCTCTGCGTTTGGCTGTGCGCCACATTCTTCTAAGCGGTCGGCTTCTCCGGCAGCTTGACCCATTGCGCCAGCGCGGCGGCGATCAACATGCACACACCGCCGGCCATCACCGCGTGGACCAGGTTGCCGTGAAGATAATTTTTCACCAACGGCCCGAAGGTAAGCGCCGCGAGAATCTCGGGCAACACAATGAAGAAATTAAAGATGCCCATGTAAACGCCCATCCGCTCCGGCGGCAACGCGCCCGCGAGGATCGCGTAGGGCATGGAGAGAATTGAGGCCCACGCCACGCCGCCCAGCGCGAGCGCAAGAAGCAGCAGATGTTTTTGCTCCTCGCCATGAATGAAGCCGACTGCTAGAAGACCAATTCCGCCGAGCGCGAGGCAAATCCCGTGGATGCGCCGCCGATCCACCGTGCGCGCCGCCGCCATCAACCCGAATGCGGCCACGAATGTCACCGCGTCCTTCAGCGAATAGCAAACGCCCGCCCATTCCGCGCCGCGTTTGAATACATCCGAATTCGGATCGCTGCTGCCGAACACCACCGGCACGGCGTTCGAGAAATGCAGCCACATGCAGAACAAGCCGAGCCAGGTGAAGAACTGCACCAGCGCGAGACGGCGCATCGTTCCCGGCATTTGCGCGAGTGCGGAAAAAATCTCTCCGATGAAATGGCCGAGGCCGGCGCTCTCGGATTTTCTCCGGCGAAACGCCTCCAAGTCTTCCGGCGGATATTCCTTCGAGGTGACAATCGTATAAACCACCGCGCAGAAGAACGCCGCCGCGCCGAGGTAGAAGGAGATTTTTACGTTGGGCGGAATGGAATTGCCGTTGCCGGTTTCGCTGCTGACGTGAAACCAGTTCTTCAAAATGTACGGCAGCATCCCCGCCACCACCGCACCGACGCCGATGAAGAAACTTTGCATCGCGAAACCCGCTCCGCGCTGTTCCTCCGGCAATTTGTCCGCCACGAACGCGCGAAACGGTTCCATGCTCACGTTGATCGAAGCGTCCAGAATCCACAACAAGCCCGCCGCCATCCAGAGCGTGCTGCAATTCGGCATCGCGATCAACGCCAGCGAACTTAGAATCGCCCCGACAAGAAAATACGGCCGCCGCCGACCCAGCGCGCCCCACGTGCGGTCACTCATCGCGCCGATGATCGGTTGCACGATGAAGCCTGTGAGCGGCGCGGCCAGCCAGAGCATCGGAATCTGTTCATCCGACGCGCCGAGATACTTGTAGATGGGCGACATGTTCGCCATCTGCAAGCCCCAGCCGAACTGGATGCCGAGAAAGCCGAAGCTCATGTTCCAGATTTGCCAGAAGGAAAGTTGCGGTTTGTTCATGGTTGTAGGGTTGTCGGCTCGAAGTGAGCCGTTTTCACGCCGGCAAATCAACTGCGAAAACCAGAGCCGCTCCCGCACATTCATGCGGCGGATTCCGATTCAACGTCCTTCATCGGAGTCGTTGGAAGGTTTGCGCAAGACGACGCGCGGCGATCACCGGCGTTATCGCAGCACGTCGTTCGGGCGAAGAAAGTGACGGGAAAAATCTACTGCTGAGGTAGAACAAACGTTCGTGAACATCGAGACTGCGGAGTGCGTCTGTTCCTGCAAATATCTCAGAAACATGAAACGCATCACCGCTTATTGCGCCATCGCGCTCCTTCAAAGCATTGTCATCCTGCACGCGCAAACCAACGTGCCCGCGCCTGCCGCCGCGCCGGAAATCCGCACACCCAAACCCTCGGCCGCGCCGCGCATCAACGGCCCGGGCATCTTCGGCGTGCGGCCCGGCCATCCGTTTCTCTATCGCATCCCCGCGACGGGCGAGCGCCCGATGACTTTCTCGGCGGACAAGTCGCCGGATGGTCTCAAGCTGGATTCGCAGACCGGGCAAATCACCGGTTCGCTGCCGAAAGTGGGCGAGCACGTCGTGACGTTGCGCGCGAAGAACGCCAAAGGTTCGGCGGAAAAGAAATTCAAGATTGTCGTCGGCGAAACGATCGCGCTCACGCCGCCGATGGGTTGGAACAGTTGGAACCATTAC
>SCTL01000083.1 GCA_004297495.1 Verrucomicrobiota bacterium | reverse complement strand
CGGACGCGTCCGGTGCGGAAACCAATTCGCCGGCAGTAAAGACCAAGCCGTGTTTCCGCTGCTTTCCGACTGGCGAGGTGCAATGTTTCGCCAAGAGCTGCTTCCGCGGACACGTGGATTGCCCCGGCCCGTGCATGAAGGCTTCGGTGGGCAAGTGGGAGAAAATTCCCACGCCCGGCCATCGCCCGGATGAACTCTGGCAGAAGTTCCCGACCAAAGACGGTTACAAGGCGTGGACGCAGGCGCACCTCGGCGAGGTTGTGGAGGTTCGCAACGGCGACGCCGTCAACATTGGTAAGTGCAAAATCTGCGGCGGCAGTTCGCAGGTCTCCTGCAAAACTTGCGGCGGACGCGGACTCGTCAAGTGCCCGATCTGCGACGGCAAGACTTACGTGCCGGAGGACTGGACGGCGTTTGACAATCCGCGCCTGAAGGATCGCCCGAGCCGGTTCAAGCTCAAGGACGGGCGCGAATTGATCGGGCGCAAAATTTCCGCCATCGGATCGAGCCTGCGCATTCGCACGGCGACGAATGAAGTCGGCCTCGATGCGTCCGAGATCGCGAGCGAAGAGAAGCAACCCGGCGCGAAATAGTGTTGTAAGAGCGGATTAAGTTAGAGCGTAGCCGTAGTGTCAGCGCGGAAGATTCTCCCTCACCCCCCACCCTCTCCCGCTGGGAGAGGGAGAATCTTTCGCCGTCGGAGTGAAGAATTGCGCGCTGGATTGGCGGTGCGCGCATCCGAACCAACTGAGAGTGCCAAGACCTGTCCCCTCTCCCAGCGGGAGAGAGTTAGGGTGAGGGAGAGAGCGACGGACTGGCAGGACTGCGCCACAACATTCTTGAACACGCCCTGACCAAAGCCGCCCGTCCGCGGATCATCGCCGGAACGAACTCGCGAAGTCAGCGGCCTCCACCTGCATCACTTTCTTCTGCACGGTGGATTCGGCAATCAGTTTCTGAAGCTGCGTTTCCCAGGCGGCGCCGTTCATCGGGAGTTCGACCGTTTCACCGAGCAGCGAAGAATAAACCATCGCGTTCGCCAGTTCGACCGAGTGAATCCCCTCTTCGCCGGGCGCGATGAGTTTTTCGCCATCGAGAATGGCGTTCACGAAATTTTGCATCAACGCGGCGTGCGGTGCGGGCGCGTTGGCGAAAGGAATCTCTTCCGTCTTCGCTTCGGGTTTGGAGAAACCGGTCTTCGCCGTGTGGCTGAATTCGATCATGTCCGCTGCGTTGCGCGTCAGCAGCAATCTGCCGTTTTCCAAAACCAACGTGCCGCGCGTGCCGACAATCTCAAAACGATTTGCTCCCGGCGCTTCGCCGGTGGAACTGACGAACACGCCCGTCGCGCGGTTCGGCCATTCGAGATACGCCGTGACGTTGTCCTCGACTTCGATCTGATGAAACCGCCCGAGCTGGCAGAAGCCACGAACGCGCGCCGGTATCCCGAGCAGCCATTGCAACACGTCGAGGTTGTGCAGGCATTGATTGAGCAACACGCCGCCGCCCTCGCCCCGCCACGTCGCGCGCCAGGCGCTGCTGGCGTAGTAAGCCTCGCCGCGAAACCAATCCGTATTGATCCAGTTCACGCGCACGATTTCTCCGAGTTCGCTCCGAATCAACGCGCGGATTTTTTCGTAACGCGGCTCGACGCGGAGTTGAAACATGCCGCCAAAGACGAGTCGAGGATTCTGTTTATGAACTGCGATCAACCTTTCCGCGTCGGCTTTGTGCGCTGAGATAGGCTTTTCCACCATCAAATGCAAACCCGCTTCCAACGCGGCAATGCCGAGCGACGTATGCTCATAATGCGGCGTGGCGATAATGACGGCATCCACGGTTTTCGAGAGGAGAAGTTCCTTTGCATCGCCAAAAACTTCCACGCCCTTGGC
>SCTL01000919.1 GCA_004297495.1 Verrucomicrobiota bacterium | reverse complement strand
TTTCTTGCGAAGGTTCTGCCTACAAATGTTGCATACGCGGTCAATGTAGCCACGGGACACGTTAACTCTAATTTGGATGACAGCCCTCTTTCCGATCAAGAGTATGACGTTTTTATTGCCACAACGGATGAAGCAGATGTGAAGTTGTTAGAGCAACATGCCTTCAAGCAAGACCCCGACGTGCTCGACACGTGGTTCAGTTCCTGGCTCTGGCCGTTCGCCACGATGGGTTGGCCCGAGCAGACCGATACGTTGAAGAAGTTTTATCCGACCACCGATCTCGTCACCGGGCCGGACATCATTTTCTTCTGGGTCGCGCGCATGATCATGGCCGGCTACGAATACATGGAAGAGATGCCGTTCAAGAACGTCTATTTCACCGGCATCATCCGCGACAAGCAGGGCCGCAAGATGTCGAAGACGCTCGGCAATTCGCCCGATCCGCTCGTGCTCATCGCTCAATACGGCGCGGACGCGCTCCGCTTCGGCACGATGCGCAGTGCGCCGCTCGGCCAGGACGTGTTGTTCGACGAGAAAGACGTCGAGCTGGGCCGCAACTTCTGCAACAAGCTGTGGAACGCGTGCCGTTTTCGGCAGATGCAGGGGAGCGCGCCCGTCCCGGGCGCAGCGGCTGACGCTCCACCCGCCGCGTTCGAAATCCAGGGCGAAATCAATCCGTCACTGCTCACGAGCGATGACAAATGGATTTTGCTCAAGCTCGACGCCGCGATTCGCGAAATCACCGAAGCGTTGAACAGCTACAACTTTAGCACGGCGGTGCAGGCGCTTTACCGATTTTTCTGGAGCGAGTATTGCGATTGGTATGTCGAGGCGAGCAAGGCGGTCTTTTTCAGTAGCAGCCGACGTGAGTCGGCTCAAACTGGCGAAGGCAGCGGAGAAGGTCAGAGCGGACTCACGTCCGCTGCTACAGATCCAAGAGTAGCCAACACGCTCGCGGTGATTGATTTCGTGCTCTCGCACACGCTGCGATTGTTCCATCCGTTCCTGCCGTTCATCACTGAGGAGTTGTGGCACGGCATGGGTTACGCCGCAGACATGCCGGAGAATCAGGGCGGCAAAACCATCATGAACGCGCCGTGGCCCAAGCCTTTTGAAGGCGAGATTCGCGATCAGTTCAGTCTCGACGAGTGCTACCTCGAATTCGCGCAGGCCAAATACGATCTCGTGACGGAGGGACGCAATCTGCGTCGCATCGGCAACATCCAGGCGGCGAAGAAAGTGAAGTTCATTCTCAAGCCCGTGAGCGAGGTCATCCCACACGACGCCGAGGTGATCAAGATTTTGCTCAACGCGGAGGCGTTGGAAATAGTTGCCGATTATCAGCCAAAGAAAGGCACGCCCACGGCACACACGAAGATGGGTGAATTGTTTCTGCCGCTCGAAGGCTTGGTGGATGTGGAAGCCGAACGCGCCCGCCTCACGAAAGAGAAGGAAAAGATTGAAGCCGAAATCGTGAAGGTGGAACAGAAGCTTGCGAACCCGGCGTTCACGCAAAAGGTTCCAGCGACAGTCCTGCAAGAACATCAGCAACGACTCGTGGACTGGCAGAACAAGCTGGCGCACGTGAAGGCGGCGCTGGAGGCCTTGGGTTCTTAACCACGAAACACACAAAACTTTAGTAGTGGCTCAGTTAGGCGGCATCGCATGTATCTCCTCCTCCTCATGCTGGTTCTGTTCTTGGCGGCATTCTTCGTCGGCCTCTTCTGGCGTTGGCACGTCCTTTGGTTGGCTATGGCCTGCGCGCTTTCAGGTTTCGTTGTTTTTCTTTGCATGAGCGACTGGTCCGACTTCGATTTGAAAGCCATCATCGCAGACCTACACAGATACGGATCGGCTGCCATTTCGTGGCTCGTCCACTTTGCGATCGGTTTTATCTTTTCAGCTACTCCGACTGTTCTTGGAGGTGTCGCAGGATGGGGAGTGCGTCGGTGGAGGAATCGTTCCAAGAATCGAATTTCAAATTAAGACATTACCAAACTTTTCCCAGTCCGGTTTCGGGTAGTTCGTGCATTTCGTGGTTCTCAAAAAAAATCCTGACTCGACGCTCCCCCGCTGTGCCGCGTAACTTCCGCGCGCGTGGAACACGGACTCATCTTCGACATCGCCATCTGCATCATCGCAGCCTGGGTGGTGGCGGTGATGTGTCAGGCCGCGCGCCAGCCGTTGCTCATCGCTTATCTTGTCGCGGGCTTCGTCATCGGACCGCACTGCGCCCGGTTCGTCGTCAACCACGATTCCATTACCACCATCTCCGAGATCGGTCTCATCCTGTTGCTCTTCATGATCGGGCTGGAGATGGATTTGAAAAAAATGCTTGGCTCGGGCCGTGTCATCTTCATCACGGCGCTGGCGCAAATCCTCGGCTGCATCGCGCTCGGTTTGCTGTTCTTCGGCTTCGTCGGGCCGGGCAAAGGCTGGCTCGAAGCGGTTTACCTCGCCATCGCGGCAGCGATGAGCAGCACCGTCATCATCGTGAAATTGCTCCACGACAAACGCGAACTCGAAACCCTGCCGGGCCGCATCACCGTCGGCGTGCTCGTGATGCAGGATATTTTCGTGATTCTGTTTCTGGCCGTGCAACCGAGCTTGAAGAACCCCGCGCTCGCTCCCCTGCTCCTCGCGCTCGGTCGCGTGCTGTTGCTGGTGGGCGTGGCTTATATCCTCAGCCGGTTCGTGCTGCCGCCGATTTTCAAACTGGTTTCGCGCCAGCCCGAACTTGTGCTCGTCGGCGCGCTGGCGTGGTGCTTTGCGGTGGGCGGGCTGGCGGATCAACT
The DNA here is from genome assembly GCA_004297495.1 of Verrucomicrobiota bacterium. GTDB lineage: Bacteria > Verrucomicrobiota > Verrucomicrobiia > Limisphaerales > JADLHS01 > SCTL01. The sequence continues at coordinate 711 of SCTL01000919.1, read as the reverse complement.
TCATCTGTCCCGCGAAATGGGCGCCCTCGTCGCCGGCGTTTTGCTTTCCACGTTTCCCTACACGCTGGACGTCGTCTCGCGCGTCACGAGCATCCGCGATTTTTTTGTCACGCTCTTCTTCGTCGCGCTCGGTATGACAATTCCCCTGCCGACGTGGAATTATGTCGGCTGGATGCTGCTGGTCAGCGCGTTCATCGTGGCCAGCCGGCTGGCTACGGTGTTTCCGACGCTCTACAAAATGCGCCTCGGCCATCGCGCCTCGCTGTTGCCGGCGGTGAACCTCGCGCAAATGAGCGAACTCTCGCTCGTGCTGCTCGCCATCGGTGCGGCAGCGGGCGATGTCTCGGCGGAAACGAAGAACATCACGGCGTTTGCCTTCGCGTTGCTGGCGGTGGATTCCACCTACGCCATTCTCGCGAACGATTTCATTCTGCGGAAAACTTCGCCGTGGCTGACGAAGCTGGGATTGCTGGACTTGCACCAGACCGCATCCGAGGCGGCGCACGCGCACAAACCGGCGCGCATTTTCCTGCTGGGCTTCTCGTGGACGGCGAGTTCGTTGCTGGAGGAAATCTCCTGCGACAAGCCGGCGTTGCTCACCGATTTGCTCGTGGTGGACTTCAATCCGCACGTGAATGAAATGCTCCGCGCGCGCGGCGTGCGCGTGACCTACGGCGACATCAGCCAGCGCGCCACGCTGCATCACGCGGG
>SCTL01000918.1 GCA_004297495.1 Verrucomicrobiota bacterium | reverse complement strand
TGGGGTCGGAGCTTTCATGCCGGATTCAATTTAACCAGAGCATAAGATTAGCGCGGAGGCGGGGGTTAGCGAGACAATTTCGGGACACGCGCGCCTCGACACGGGACAGGGCCGGGGTTTGAAGTCGGGAGCGGGTGATTTGTCTCGACGGCGCGCCCGTTTTTTTGCCGGAAAAGATTTGCATGGCGTAGTGGTTGCTAAACTGAGCGGGTCTTTAAGCGACCGCGCACAAACATTTTTTAGAAGCAAGTCGCGCGGATGTGCTTGCATTGAAAATACGAACTCGATAGGAAGAGGCGCATGGGTCTGCCATTTATCAGCAACGGTGCAAAAAAAAATCGCGATCAGATGGTCGCGATTGATCTGGGTGGCCGGACTTCCAAAGCGGTGTATCTGACACGCCGCGGGGAAGGTCTGGTGCTCTCGGGCTATGCGCTGGTGGATGCGCCGCTTTACGAAAAATCACTTTCCGCCGAACTGTTGGGCGAACACGTGAAGGCGGTGGTGCAGGCGCTGGACGCCAAGACGAAATCCATCGCGTTTGGCGTGGGGGTGAACGACGCGGTGGTGCGGCATACGGAGTTGCCGCGAATGCCGGTGGAAGACATGCGCCTGGTTTTGAAGAACAACCCGAAAGGGTACATGCAGCAGGACTTGCCGAATTACGTCTTCGATTGTTTCAACATGCCGATTCATCCCGGAGCGGCTGCGTCCGAAGCGGGTGCGAAATCAGCGTCCGCGGCGACGAAGCAACGCGTGCTGGCGGCGGGAGCAAAACAACAGTTGGTGAACGATTTTCTGACGGCGGCCCGAACCGCCGGAGTGAGCGCGGAGATGGTGTTTCCGGGATTGATCGGCCCGGTGAACGCCTTTGAAGTGGCGATGCCCGAGCAGTTCGCCAAGGAAGCGGTGGCCTTGGTGGACGTCGGCTTTCGTAATACGACGATTTCCGTGTTGAAGGACGGAGAATTGATCCTGAGCCGCGTGGTGGCGCTCGCCGGCGACAAATTGACCAGCGGTCTGGCGGAGTCCATGGGCATCAGTTACGCCGAAGCCGAGGGGATCAAAGTCGGCATGGCCGCCGAAGTGCAGTCGGTGCTGGAATCCATCCTCGCGCCGCTGGGCCGCGAACTGCGCGCCTCCATAGATTTTTTCGAACATCAACACGACCGGACGGTGACGCAAGCATACATCTCGGGCGGTTCGTCAAAATCGGAATTCATCATCAACACTTTGCAGAATGAGATGATGGTGGAGTGCAAAACCTGGAATCCGGCGGGGACGTTGCAACTGGAACTGCCGCCGACGCAGATGGCCGAGTTGGAACACGTCGCGCCGTTGTTGACCGTGGCGATCGGTACGGCCCTGGCCGCTCTCTAAAAACTATGCCAATACGCCTCAATCTTCTGGCGGAAGCCCAAGCGGCGGAGGAATTGCGCCGGCGCGATCCGGTGAAGCGCGCCATGTGGATCGGGGCGCTGCTGGCCGTGTTGATGCTAGGCTGGAGCGCCTACGTCTGGGTGCAATCGCTGGCCGCGAACAAGAAACTGGAACAGGTCAAAGTTTTGGTGAGCCAACAGACGAACGAATATCAGACCGTGCTGGACGACCAGAAAAAGCTGGTGGAGGTGCGCGCGAAGTTGGGCGCACTCCGGCAACTGGCGACCAACCGTTTTCTCAATGGCACGCTGTTGAACGCGCTGCAGCAGCGGGTGCTGAATGACGTGCAATTGTTGAAGTTGAAAGTCGAGGAACAATACGTGGCGAACGAAGAAACCAAGGCCAAGACGAACGAGAACGGACGCGTAGTTTCGCAGGGGAAACCGGCGTCCGTAACGGAGCGTGTAATCGTCACGCTGGACGCCAGAGACAATTCCTCAACGCTCGGCGATGGCGTGACGAAGTACAAAGAAGAACTGGAAACCTCGCCTTACTTCCAGGCGCTGCTCAATCGCACGAATGAGTTGAGGATGTTCAATTTTGTGCAGACCCGGCCGCAGGATGGACCGGCGTACGTTTCGTTCACCCTGGAATGTCGTTTGCCGGAGAAGATGCGATGAACTGGAAAAAACTTCCCAAGGAAAAACGCAATCATCTGGTCCTCGTGATCGTGGTGTCGCTGGCTGTCGTGATCGCGCTGGGTTACGGGTTGGTGCGCACGCAGTATGAGGAACTCTCCGCCATTCACCGGCGTCGGGACGCCACCGAGAGCAAGCTGCAGCAAATGCAGGACGCGGTGAAGAAGCGGAACCAGATCGCGGCGGACCTGGCCAAGGCCGAAGAGACCCTGGCGTTGCAGGAGGAACAGATGATCACCGGCGATCCGCAGTCCTGGTTTTTCACCACGGTGCGTCGTTTCAACAAGCCGGCCTACCGCATAAACAATCCCACCTTCAGCACGACTTTGCCGGGCGATGTGAACATGCTGGCGAAGTTTCCCTACAAGCAAGTCACCATCACCGTCGGTGGAGCGGGCTTTTATCACGACATCGGCAAGTTCGTGGCCGATTTTGAAAACGAGTTTCAGCACATCCGGCTGTTGAACTTCGAACTGTGGAACCTCAGCGAGCAGGTGCCGGGTGAGAAAGAGCGCCTCAATTTTAAAATAGACCTGGTGGCACTGGTCAAGCCCTCAAAC
>SCTL01000917.1 GCA_004297495.1 Verrucomicrobiota bacterium | reverse complement strand
CTGCGCTGTTTCTCCCCGCATTCATACGCGCTCGTTCGACACCCTGCTCAAACGCATGCGTTAATAATCTGCGCCAGATTGATGGGGCAAAGCAGCAGTGGGCACTGGAGTACGGCCAGACCACGAATGATACTCCGTCTTGGGACGCCATTCGCCCTTATGTTGGACGAGGTCCAAAGGGTGACCTACGGGGATTGCGATGCCCGGCGGGCGGCAAATATATTCTGGGACGAGTTGGCGAGTCGCCGAGATGTTCTATTGGCGGCCCGTCACACTCATTGCCACAATGATGCCGAAGCCTTGCTTGCCAATTCAGTTCGCCAGTTTTAGAGTCGCGACGTGAATGGAGATAGGCTGTAAAGCATGTGGCCTCCTCCAATGTTAGGCCGCTGCACAAGCCATGAGTTTCCAAATGTCATCGGCTCAGGTTGAAGCGCTGCTCTACGAGTTGTGCGTAGTGCTGGGTTTCTGTTTGCCACCCGATGCACAGGCTCGCCTGCGAGAGTCACCGCCGACTGACGTTGATGCATTCACTGACGCCGTGATTCGTGCCGAGGGTCTCGACCCACATGCTGACATTCCACTTCACATGCGCACAGACATCAGGGCCAGAGTTGCGGAGCATTTCCGGAAGGCGGAGGATGAGCAGCAGTTCGGTCAGAGAGTATGAGACACACAACGCGGCCTAACCATTTGCTGCGGCCAACGCCGGTTGGCGCTGGCAGTTCCGCATTCGCGGGCTACGTCACTGGTCCGGCGTGGCTGAGCTTGGGTCGTTAGACCTCGCGATGTTTCGAGCATCACACACCACAAGCGCGTGCGGCGGACTCCTCTTTGGGAGTCTTGTCAGTGTTGACCACGTTCTGACGCTGTTGATCTTTTTTCCCGTTGTTTTCTTCCTTGTGGCCGGATGGCCACAGTATCGAGAGGCAATGGCTCGTCGCCGAGCGCGAGCGGCTTGTCAAGAGGTTCACCGCTCCGATGACTGGCACAGATTCGGACAGGATTTGCGGCTCTTTTACGTTCCGGTCTGGATTAGGATGCTGACGTTTCTGGCTTGTGCTTTTATAGCGGCCGCCGTGATGAAAAGGTTATGAGGTCTAATATGGAGATAGGCTGCAAATCTTTTTTTCCCCAAACCGAATCAGCTTCGCCCCTCCATTCCCGCACGCTCACAAAACTGATTGCCCGGGTGGAGCGGTTGGCCTAGCCTTGGCGAGGTTGCGCGAGTAGCTCAATTGGATAGAGTGTTGGCCTCCGAAGCCGAAGGTTGTGGGTTCGACTCCCGCCTCGCGCACCATTTTCAACAGACACCCGTAGCGAAAAATGAAAACCGTCTTGCCTTGGATCATCGCCGTGGTCGGAATCGCCGCCGCCGCGTTCTTTTTCAACGCCAACAAGACCACCGCGGACAAAGTCGCGACGCTGCAACAGCAGGTGCAGGAGTTGCAAACCTTGCGCGCGGAGAACGAAACGTTGAAGACGTCCCAGGTTTCCGCCGACGAAATCGAGCGCTTGAAAAAAGACAGCGCCGACGCCGTGCGGTTGCGGAATGAAGTCCGGCAGTTGCGCGACCAGAAGACCCAGCTCACGCAGCAGGCGCAATCCGCCCAGACCGCCGCCGAACGCGCGCAGGCGCTGGCCGCGCAAGCCCAGGCGGAAGCCACGGCCATCGGCCAGCGCGCGGCGCAACAGGCGGCGACCAATCAACCCGGCACGCGCGGCATGGCGATGGCGCACTCGCCGCAGGAGGCGCAGAATGCATGCATCAATATTCTTCGTCAGATTGATGGCGCGAAACAACAGTGGGCGTTGGAGAATAACAAACCCGCCACAGCCACGCCCGAGGCCAAAGATATTTTGCCCTATCTGGTAAGCCCGACACAGACTCAAGCACTGCCTAAGTGTCCTGCCGGCGGCCAATACACCATTGGCGCACTGAATGTCCAACCGACCTGTTCGATTCCCGGTCACGCGTTGCAGTAATCGAACTGAGTCAGTCGCGTCAGTTCACAGCCGGTAGGGACGTGTTCCACCGCGTCCCCATTTTTCCAAAGAATTTGGGACGCGGTGGAACGCGTCCCTACCAACTGCGCGGCGGCGCGTTTGACGTTTCCGGGGCTGACTTGAATTCCACGTGCTGCGGACGGGGACCGTCCGCGCTCCTCCGCCCCAATCCATTCTTCGCAGAAAACGTCTTGGCTTTTTTGATTCGTAGCCTACATTCCCCGCTCCATGATTGAGACGAACACCGAGCTTTTGAAAGGAATCGCGAACCAGCTTCGCATTCATTCGATCACGTCCACCACCGCCGCCGGCAGCGGGCATCCGACCTCCTGCTGCTCCGCCGCCGAACTGGTTTCCGCGCTGTTCTTCGGCCACATGCGCTACGACGCGAAGAATCCGCGCTATCACAACAACGACCGCTTCCTGCTCTCGAAGGGTCACGCCGCGCCGATCCTTTACGCCGCGTGGGCCGAGGCCGGATTGTTTCCCGCGTCCGAACTCGCGAAGCTCCGCACCATCGGCAGCGACCTCGAAGGTCATCCCACGCCGCGCCTGCCGTTCGTGGACGTGGCCACTGGCTCGCTCGGCCAGGGCCTGAGCGTCGGTGTCGGCATGGCGCTCTCGGCGCGGCTCGACAAATTGAATTTCAACACCTACGTGCTACTTGGCGACGGCGAAATCGCCGAAGGCGCCGTGTGGGAAGCCGCGTCGCTCGCCGGCATCAAGAAACTCAACAACCTTATCGCCATCGTAGATGTGAACCGGCTCGGCCAGAGCCAGGAAACGGCGTTCGGCCATGACATCAACGTCTATCGCGACCGCTTCAAGGCATTCGGCTGGCGCGTGGAAACTTTGGATGACGGCCATGACATCGAGGAAATCGTGGAAGTGCTCGGCGGCATCGGTCTCGACGACAAGCCGCTGGCGATTCTCGCCAAGACTTACAAGGGCGCAGGCGTTTCTTTCCTGCAAGACCGCGAGGGCTGGCACGGCAAACCGCTCAACGCCGAAGAGGCCGCGCGCGCCATCGCCGAACTGCAACCCAGCGCGCAGAGCGCGGCGGGCGTGGCGATTCCCGCGCCGGACGCGTTGCCCGCTCCGCACACCGCTGCGCCGGCCAGTTTCCCGGCGATCAGTTACAAGGCCGGCGACCTCATCGCCACGCGCGAAGCTTACGGTGCGGCGATTTCACGCGTTGGCGAAGCGGATGGACGCGTCGTCGCGATGGACGGCGACACGAAGAATTCCACCTTTGCGGAAAAGTTTTTCAAGAAATTCCCCGAACGTTTCACCGAGTGTTTCATCGCCGAGCAAAATCTCGTTGGCGTCGCCACGGGTTTTGGCGCGCGCGGCAAAGTGCCGTTCGCTTCGACGTTCGCGTGTTTTCTGGCGCGGGCGTTTGACCAGATTCGCGTGGCGGGAATTTCGCAAGCGAACCTCAAGCTCGTCGGCTCGCACGTCGGCGTCAGCATCGGCGAGGACGGCCCGTCGCAAATGGCGCTGGAAGACCTGGCGATGATGCGCGCGGTCGCCGGTTCGGTGGTGCTCTATCCGAGCGACGCCGTGAGCACGGAAAAACTCGTCGAGCAAATGGCGTTGCACAAGGGCATCTGCTTCCTGCGCACTTCGCGGCCGAAGACGCCGGTGATTTACGGCAACGACGAACAGTTCCCCATCGGCGGCGCAAAAGTTGTGAAGCAAAACGCGGGCGACAAGATCACCATCGTCGCCGCGGGCGTGACGCTGCATGAAGCGGTGAAGGCGTCGAACATTCTCGCGAGTTCGGGAATCGGCGCGACCATCGTGGACGCGTACAGCATCAAGCCGCTCGGCAAGGACGTGATCAAAGCCGCCGCGCAGAAGACGAACAATCTCGTGCTCACAGTCGAGGATCATTACGCCGAGGGCGGCTTGGGCGACGCAGTGGCGGGCGAACTCAGCTCGGACGGCGTGAAAGTTCACAAGCTCGCCGTGAACGGCTTGCCGCGCTCCGGCAAGGCGGAGGAACTGCTCGCCAAGTTCGGCATTGATGCGTTGGGCATCGCGGAGAAAGTGCGGTCGCTCGTTTGATTCAAAATGTTTTTCTCACAGGCCGGTTCGCCGAACAGCGAACCGGCTTTTTTGTTTTCACCTGGGTTGAGGATCCCATTTGCGCGGGAACGGACTTTGCGGCAGTGTGAGGCGAGTTCGAATGGCCAAGACCGTCAAGTTTTTGCAGGGCCAGTTGCTTCTCGACAGCGGGAAGCTGGGCGGCTCGTTTTTTTCGCGCACGGTGGTGTTGATCTGCCAGCATGATGCCGAGGGCGCGTTCGGGTTGGTGTTGAATCGCGTCACCGAGAACAAGGTGGGCGATGCGCTGGTGGCGGACCTGGCCGACACGCTGAAGGAAATGCCGCTGCACCTGGGCGGGCCGGTGCAACCGACCGCGCTGAGTTTTCTTCATACCGAGGATTTTCTGCCTGAGGCGAACGTGATGCCAAATCTCAACCTGGGTCATTCGCTCGACACGCTGCTGGAACTTGGCGAGTCCTTTTCGCCGGGAAAGAAATTAAAAATGTTCGCCGGCTACGCGGGCTGGAGTCCGGGTCAGTTGGAGGATGAAATGAAACGCAAAGCGTGGCTGACTTTTCCCGCCTCGCTGGAACTGGTCTTTGAAACCGGTCCGGAACAGCTCTGGCAAACCATCCTGAAGCGGAAGGGCGGCTGGCAAAATCTGCTGCTCTCGCAGATGCCGGAGGATTTATCCTCGAACTGAAAGTTCGCGATTGTCGCGGCGGCGCGGAAAACTCAAACTCAATCCGCCATGCCACTCATCAAGCTGAATCGCATCAACAAGGGCGGCGAGATTCTGCTCAACAGCGAGCAGATCGTTTACATCGAGATCGAGAGCCGCGCGACGACCGTGCATCTGCCGAATCTTCTGTTTTCGGTCGAGGAATCGCCCGCGGACATCGCCGAACGGATCGAGCGAATGGAAACGGCGCGGATCAAGAACGCGATTGTGGAAAGTGGATTGGGCAAGTCGCCGGGCTGACGACAATTTCATCACGGTCCGCTGCGCGCGCGGAAGTAGCGTTGCACGTCATTGGTCACCCAACCGGCATTGAAAGTGAACGTGCCGCCCGTCAGGGAAAGATTTGTGAACGCCGACCAGTTCACGAGGTTCGTCGAGGATTCCACGTAGTAAGTCGCGCCGGGATCGCCCGCCAGCAGCAATTGCAGTGAGTTGTCCGGTTGGAGCGTGAATGATTGGAACTGGGCCGGCGCGGCGGTGAGAATCGTGAGCAAGGCATTGGAACTGGTGAGCGAGCCGGCGAGGTTGGTGATGACCAGGGAGTAATTTCCCGCGTTCGTGTATTGCGAGTTCACGCGTGTGTAGCTCGCGCTGGTCGCGCCGGCGAGGTTCGTTCCGTTCAGCCGCCACTGGTAAGCCGGCGCGGGAATTCCCGAAGCTGTGACGGTGAACGTGGCGTTGCTCGTGACTTTCACGAAAACATTTTGCGGCTGAGCCGAGATCGTCGGCGCAACGGCGGGAACCTCCACGCGCAGGTTGTCCACGACGCCGAAGCTGAGATTCGTGTTGTCGGAAACAGAATTGTACGGATCCCAGTACCCGACGAAGACGTTGCTGGCCGTGATCGAAGCACCAGTGACGGTGGCAATTTTCAAACCGTCAAGGAACCATTCCACCGTGCCGCCGCTTTTGTTGATCACGACATCGCGCCACGCGAATCCAACCGTGCCGGGGTCCAACGCGCCGGTCTGTTGTGCGTAGTTGGAAACTTGAAACGCGGGCGGAGTCTGGCCGCCGGGGAAAACGTTGGCGTAGTAGAGATCATCGTTGTCACGCGAAGTCGTCGTCGCGCCGGCGGCATAAACCGTCGAATTGGTCGCATAGATCGTTGCGCCGGCGAACGCGGCAAAGTCGCCCTGTGAAATGGACGTGTTGGCTGAGCCACCTTCGCCATCAACTTCGAACCACACGCCGTCGGCCGTCGTGCCGCTGCCGGTCCATTGGATGCGATTGCCAAGCGTGCCGACGCCGGCGGTGATGGCTTCGGTGGAACCGGTGCCGCCGCCCGGCAACGGACCGTTGACGTTGATCCACATGTCGAAGTGCAGCCGGTAATTGCCGAAGAAACTCTGGCCGATCGGCGAGACATTGAGCGCCGCCGCGGCGCCGGCGTTCAAGTTCGCTTCCAAACGCAGTCCCTTGGTGGTGCCGCCGATGGAGTTGGGCGCGGAGGGAATGCCGATGGCGGAATAATCGTAGGCGAACGTGATGCGGTTGTTGTTGGTCGAAGTGCTCAGCGTCCAGTTGGCCGACGAGTTGGTGTCGAAGCGGTCGAGAAAGACGGGTGTGAAGAGCGGATTCACGGTAAGCGTGGCGACGGCGCTGGTGTTGCCGCCGGTGGAATTGGTCACGACCACGGTGTAGTTGCCGGCGTTGGTGGTCTGGATGTTGGCGAGCGTGTAGTTGGCGTTCGTGGCGTTGGAAATATTCGTGCCGTTGAACCGCCA
>SCTL01000916.1 GCA_004297495.1 Verrucomicrobiota bacterium | reverse complement strand
CACACGAACCACGCCGTGCCCAGCAGCATCAGCACGATGCCCGAGGGCACGTGCCGCGGAAATTTGCGGACGGCGGCGGCGAAAGCCGTCGGTTTGGCCAGCCCACAAACTTGCGGCGCGGCCATGCCGAGGCCCAGCAGAATGGATAACACTGAAAGTTTCATTGCATCAAAGCTTCAATCAAACCCGCAGAGGATGGACGATGGAGGACGGAGGATGGAAGCAAAAAGGGTGTGAGTCGAACGCAGGTTCGCTGAAAGTTGGGTCATGATTTCACTTTGCTGGAGCGCGGCTGATTTGAAATCAAGACGTTGCCCAATCTTCGGGCTTTTTTCTCGCGCAATTTACTTTTTGTATTTGCCGGCCATTCGCTTAACTTGCCACGCATCAGATCGCCGACCGCACCATGCGCAAAGTTCTTATCATAGACGACGACGACCAGTATCGCGGATTGCTTCGCGAAATCCTGGAGGCGCATCACTGGCATGTGCTGGAAGCGGAGGAAGGCGAGGCAGGCCTGGCGTCCGTCCGGCAATTCCGGCCCGAGGTCGTGTTGTGCGATCTGCTCATGCCGCGTTGCAACGGTTTTCAAGTCTGCCGCGCCATCCGCTCCGACGTGACGCTGCGTCACACGTTCATCGTGGTGACTTCGGGCCGCGATTTTGGCGCGGATCGCATCGCGGCGCAGGAAGCCGGCGCGGACGAGTATCTGACCAAGCCGGTTGACCCGGCGGAACTCGTGCGCCTGCTTGATGGTTTTCATTCGGACACGGAATTCACTTCCGCGCGCGACCTGCGTTCGGATGGAGCGCCGCCACGGGTCCGGTTTCTCGGCGTGCGCGGTTCCATTCCCACTCCCGGCCCGGCCACGGTGCGTTACGGCGGCAACACCTCGTGCCTCGAAATTCGCGCCGATGGCGAAATCATCATCCTCGATGGCGGCACCGGCCTGCGCGCGTTGGGACGCGAACTGCTGGAGGAATTCGGGAAGCGCCCGCTCAATCTGACCTTGCTGCTTTCGCACACGCACTGGGATCACATCCAGGGCCTGCCCTTCTTCGCGCCGATTTACGAGCCGAATTGCCGCCTGCGGATTCTCGGCTACGAAGGCGCGCGCAAAGGTTTGGTCAACGTCCTTTCCAGCCAGATGGAGAGTCCCTACTTCCCCGTTCCCTTCGGCGAACTGCCCGGCAACATCCAGATCGAAGAGTTGAAAGAGATGCAGTTTCATGTCGGGCGCGTGCGCGTGGAAGCGTGGTTCGCCAATCATCCCGGCATCTGCGTGGGCTACCGCGTTTTCACGTCGGCGGGTTCGCTGGCGTTCTTCCCCGACAACGAACCACGCGTGCGCCACGGCGGCTTGACGCGCGCGCCCGGAAAAAAAATCGCGCCGCCCGTGGATTACGCCAAGGCTGAGGAACATAAATTCGTCGAGTTCCTCCGCGGCGTGGATGTGCTGGTGCTCGACTCGCAATACGACCTTGAGGAATACCAAAGCCACGTGGGCTGGGGGCACGGTTGCGTGGACGACGCGGTCGCGCTCGCGCTCGCCGCCGAGGCGAAACATCTCTACCTGTTCCATCACGATCCCGACCACGACGACGCCAAAGTGGACCAGATGGTCGCGCACGGCCGCAGCCTCGTCGCACGAACCGGCGCCAATCTCGTCGTGGATGGCGCGCGCGAAGGTTCGGTGGTGGAACTCGCGCAAGTGTTCTCCGC
>SCTL01000915.1 GCA_004297495.1 Verrucomicrobiota bacterium | reverse complement strand
TCAGTCCTTGAACACAATGAACATTCAACATTCAACCTTCAACGCTCAACGCCGAAGTGATCCGGCGCGTGCGCTCGCGTCCCTTGAGCGTTCGGCGTTGAAGGTTGAATGTTCGACGTTCCCTTTTTCTCGATGAACCTCGTCACGCTCCTCCAACCTCCGCGCATCGTCATCGGCGATGGCTGCGCGCCGCACTGCGCCGAATTTCTCGCGCAACGCGGCGTGAAGCGCGTGCTGCTCGTCTCGAGCACACCGGTGTTGCCAACGCTCGGCGGTGTTTTGGAAGCGTTGAAGAAAACCGGCGTCGCCGTCGTGTCAGCGCTGGCGATTGATCGCGAGCCGACGCGCGAATTGTTTGAGCAAGTCCTCGCCGTTGCGCGCAAGGAAAACATCGAAGGCGTGCTCGGCATCGGCGGTGGCAGCGCGATTGACGTGGCGAAACTCGTCGCCGCGCTCACGCACGGAAAGCAAACCGCCTCGGAGGTTTTCGGAATCAATCTGCTCGCGAGCCGCGCGCTGCCGCTCGTGTGTCTGCCCACGACGTCGGGCACGGGCGCGGAAGTTTCGCCCAACGCCATCCTGCTCGACGAAGCGGATGAGTTGAAGAAGGGCGTCGTGAGTCCGCACCTCGTTCCCGACGCGGCGTTCATTGATCCGTTGCTCACGCTGACCGTTCCACCCGCTGTGACGGCGGCGACGGGACTGGACGCGCTCACGCATTGCATCGAGGCGTTTGCGAACAAGTTCGCGCATCCGGCGGTGGATGTTTACGCGCTGCAAGGCATCCGGCTCATCGCGGCGAATCTCGAACGCGCGGTGCGCAATGGGCAGGACACCGAAGCCCGCGCGAACATGGCGCTGGCAAGTTTTTATGGCGGCCTCTGCCTCGGCCCGGTCAACACGGCGGCGGTTCACGCGCTGGCGTATCCGTTGGGCGGACGATTTCACGTGGCGCATGGCGTCTCGAACGCGGTGCTGTTGCCGCACGTGCTCCGCTTCAATCTGCCCGCCGCGCCGGAACGTTACGCGGAGGTGGCGGTGGCCTTGGGCCTCAGCCGGAATGGTTCCGCTGAATCCACCGCGGAGCACGGACTCGAATTTCTTTCGCAACTTTCCAAACGTTGCGGCGTTCCTCAGCGCATGTCCGAACTGGGCGTGCCGCGCGAGGCGATTCCCGCAATGGCCAAGGCCGCGATGCAGGTGACGCGGCTTTTGAAAAACAACCTGAGGACTTTAAGTGAACACGATGGCATCCAGATATACGAAGCTGCCCATTGAGGCAGTCAACGACCACAAGCATCACGGCGTGGTCGTTCCGATGGTGACACCCGTGAACGGTCACGGCGCGCTCGACGAGCCCGCGGTGGACCGGCTCGTGGATTTTCTGCTCGCGGGCCGCGTGAACGGCGTGTTCGTGCTGGGCACGACGGGCGAAGGCACGGCCGTGCCGCATGAATACCGTCGCCGCATCGTCGAGCGCACGGCGGCGCGCGTGCGGGGCCGCGCGAAGGTTTATGCCGGGCTGGGCGGACTGTTTCCGCACGAGATCACCTCGGGCAATCAGTATCTGCGCGCCGGGGCGGACGCGATCGTGGCGCATCCGCCGCAGGCGTATCCCGTGCGCGATTTGCCGGCCTGGTTCGGGTCGCTGCTCGACGGGCTGGAAGGGCCGCTGATCATTTACAACATTCCGCAAATCGCCGGCGTCTCGATTCCGCTGGAACAAGTGGGCGCGCTGGCCGGACACCCGAACCTGATCGGCATCAAGGATTCGGAAAACAATCCGAAGCGGCTGGAGGAATTGATGGCGCGCTTTGGCGGGCGCGAGGATTTCACGATCTTCGTGGGCGTGGGCGCGCTGATGGCGCGGGGCTTGAAGCTCGGCGCGCACGGCATTGTGCCGAGCGTCGGCAATTTGATTCCGGAAGTCTGCCATCAACTCTACGAATGCGCGCGCGCGCGCGACTGGACGGGCGTGGAACAGACCGCCGCGCGGATGAATTCCGTGGCCGCGCTCTATCAGGGCGGGCGCACGCTCGGGGAATCGCTCGCCGCGTTGAAGGCCGCGCTGCATGTTCGCGGGCTTTGCTCGCCGAACGTGCTGCCGCCGCTCAATCCGATCAACGGCCACGAACTCGACAAGCTGCGGAATCAAATGGGCGAGTTGCGATTGCTTTCGTGACGCGATGAACTCGCGGCCAATTCTCGGTCTGACGATGGGCGACCCGGCGGGCATCGGGCCGGAAATCTGCCTGCGCGCGCTCGCCGAAAAATCCGTGCTCGAACAATGCGTGCCGGTGTTGTTTGGCGACGCGGGTGTGCTGGAGCGCGTGGCCGAAATTGGTGGAGGCGAAAGTGAAGACCCCTCACCCCGGCCCTCTCCCCTTCCGAAGGGGAGAGGGAGAATCGTTCGCCGTTCGACCGAAAATCCGGCGAATGAGATTGCGCGGCAAACTTCCGAGAAGAATGAAGCGGACGAGCGCTGTTCCCTCTCCCCATCCGATGGGGAGAGGGTCAGGGTGAGGGGACTGCCGCGAATCATCTCGCTGGCCGAATGGGAAAAATCCGGGACCGCCAACGAACCGCTCATCGTGGACTGCGCGGCGGTGGTCGCGAACTCGGTCGAGCCGGGAAAAATTTCCGCCGCGTGCGGCCAGGCGGGCTACGTCTACATCGAGAAATCCATCCAGGCCGCGCTCGCGAAAAAAATTGATGCCGTCGTCACCGCGCCGATTCACAAGGAAGCGTTGCGGCTCTCCGGCGTGAATCATCCCGGCCACACCGAGATTTTCACCGCGCTCACCGGCGCGAAGCGCAGTTGCATGATGCTTTACTCGGACAAAATCACCGTGAGCATGGTGACGACGCACATCGGCTATCACGAAGTCCCGGGCAAACTTTCCGTCGAGCGCGTGTTGAACGTAATCGAACTCACCGCCGAAGCGATGGGCTGGATGCTGCGTCGCCCGCCGCACATCGGTGTGTGCGGGTTGAACCCGCACGCTGGCGAGCACGGCTTGTTCGGCCAGCGCGAGGAGGAAAAATTTGTCGAGCCAGCCGTCGTCGCAGCGAGAGAACGCGGGATTGATGCGACCGGGCCGCTCGTGCCGGATGCGGCGTTCACTGCCGGCGTGCGGAGGAAATTTGATGCGTTCGTTTGTCTCTATCACGATCAGGGTCACATTCCGTTCAAGATGCTAGCGTTCG
>SCTL01000914.1 GCA_004297495.1 Verrucomicrobiota bacterium | reverse complement strand
GAAAAGGGTGGGAACATTCAACTCTCAACATTCAACATTCAACATCGAAGGAACGGCCGCATTGTGCCTTCGTTGAAGGTTGAGAGTTGAATGTTGAATGTTCCCCCACCAAAAAGAAAATCCCTCGCCAGGGGCGACGCTGCGACACGCGGATATTTTAACACAGCGACCGCAAAGTTATACCCCGACGAGGGACTTGTCGTCATGGCTTCCCGACATCCCGGCGAAACCGGGAGGGCGGACCAAGATGTTCTCCTGCTAGGGCGAACAAATCCAAAGAGCGCGACCGTCAACTGGGATTGCCAATCTCCCAATCCTCCGGCGGCCTGACTTCGCGTTGACCGAAATGAAATCCGGTTTCGTCCTGATAGCCGAGCGGCGCGCGGAGGGCGGCGATCAATTCCGCGATCACGCCCGCGCCCACCCAGCCCATCAAGATCATCAGGCCCATCATGCCATCGGATTTCAGCAGTCGAAATGCCACCGGGCTGAATTGAGGGAATCTGTGCGCAGAATACTTCATTCTGTCCTGTTCAAATCTCCTGCTGCATCAGGACGAGACAACGCGGCGTCTGCTGCCGCCTCGACAAGTCCCGTCGCGGATGTCATTTTCTGGTTGTGCTTTCAGACAAGCTGGAACAACTGCGCGCCTTGCTGCGCTCGTACGGTTCGTGCCTCGTCGCCTATTCGGGCGGCGTGGACTCGGTCTTTCTCGCGCGCGTGGCGCACGACACGCTTGGTGCGAAGGCGCTGGCGGTGATCGCGGATTCGCCGAGCCTGCCGCGACGTGAATTGAACGAGGCGCTGGAACTCAGTCAACGCTTCGGCTTTCCCGTGCGCGTGGTGCGAACGGCGGAGTTCGACAATCCCAACTATCTCGCGAATCCCACGAACCGTTGCTACTTCTGCAAACACGAATTGTTCGAGGAACTCGCGCCACTGGCGAAGGCGGAAGGTTTCGCCGTCATTGCTTACGGCGAGAACGCGAGTGACATCGGCGATTTCCGTCCCGGCGCACAGGCCGCGAAGGAATTTCAAGTGCGCGCGCCGCTCAAGGAAGCCGGACTGACCAAGGCGGAAATTCGCGAACTGTCCGCGCAACTCGGCCTGCCCACGGCGGACAAGCCGCAGATGGCGTGTCTGAGTTCGCGGATTCCGTATGGCGAAAAAGTCTCGCCGGAAAAACTGAGCATGATCGAGCGCGCGGAGTACGTGTTGCGCGATCTGGGTTTTTACGATGTGCGGGTCCGGCATCATGAGTTGAGTTGCACGTTGCAGGTTGAAAGTTACGAGCTGCCAACCGGCGTCGCGCAACCTGCAACTTTCAACCTGCAACCTGCAACCGTACAGCACCTCGCTCGCATCGAAGTCGGGCCGGCGGAATTGCCGAAGCTGCTCGCGAACGGTCTGGCCGCGCGCGTGGCGGAGGAGTTGAAGCAAATCGGTTATGCGCACGTGACGGTGGATTTGCAAGGCTATCGGCGGGGAAGTTTGAATGAACCCGCAGCCGGTTTGCGTACCGCGCAACCCGCACCACGCGAAGCGACAACTTGATGCCTGCTGCGTGAAACTTTTCCCGTCACTCGGTTTTAGAATCTAAGTTTATGGCACAGTTTTCCTACAAGGCCAAACGGCGCTCGGGCGAAATCGTTTCCGGCGTGCTCGACGTGGCGGATCGCGGCGCGGCGCTCGGGCAAATCGAGCGGCTCGGGCTGTTCCCGCTTTCCGTGGACGCAGCCAAGAGTGGCGCGGTGACGGGTGATTCGCCGGCCAAGGCGCGGCGTGATTTCACCGAAATGTTGCCGCCCACGTTGCGCCAGTGGGCCACGACCAAGCGCAAGCCGAAGATGCAGGAGCTGGCCACCTTCACACAGCAGCTCGCGAACTTGTTGCAGGCCGGTATGACGCTGACCGTGGCGTTGCAAAGCATGTCGCACCTGGAATCCAAGGGCATCTCCAAGGAAGTGAGCCAGAATTTGCGTCAGGAAGTGATGGAAGGCCGCGGACTGTCCGACGCGATGGCGAAGCAGCCGGCGATTTTTTCCGATCTCTACGTGAACATGGTCAAAGCCGGCGAGCAATCCGGCGCGCTGGTGGAAGTGCTGCGGCGCATGGCCCATCACTTCGAGCAGTACGCCGAGGTGCAGAGCAAACTCAAGTCAGCGCTGATTTATCCCATCCTCGTCTGCTGCGTGGGCATCGGGCTGATTTTGTTCTTCATCTATTTCATGCTGCCGCACTTTGTGGAGATGTTCACGGGCTTTCAGGTGGAACTGCCGTTGCCCACGCGGATGTTGATCGCGGTCGGTTACGTGTTCACGCACTTCTGGTGGCTGGTGATTCTGAGCGTGCTGGCGGTGATTGTTTTCTTCAAACGCTTTCAGGCGACGGACGAAGGGCGCGAGCAGATTGACCGTTGGAAAATGAAACTGCCCATCGTGGGCAAGGTGGTGAAGTTGAATTATTACGGCCAGTTCGCGCGCACACTCTCGACGCTGCTTGAAAACGGCGTGCCCGTGTTGACCGCATTGAAGATCACCGAGCAGGTCATCCCCAACCGCGTGATCAAGGAAGCCATCTCGAAAACGCGCGACGCGGTGACGGACGGCAAGACCATCGCGCAACCGCTGGCGCACAGCAAAGTCTTCCCGCAACTCATGGTGGACCTCGTGAAGATCGGCGAAGAAACCGGCGATGTGCCGGCGGCGTTGAAGAACGTGGCGGACACGTACGAGAATGAACTGAGCATTGCGTTGCGCGTGGTGATGACGCTCATCGAACCGGTGCTGATCATCGTCATGGCGATGGGCGTGGGCTTCCTGCTGTTGAGCGTGATGCTGCCGATGTTCAAGCTGATCTCGAACATCAGCGCGGGAGGAGTCGGCAAGTGAAGCAAAGCCGTCGAGAGTTGGGAGTCGAGAGTCGCGGGCTGGACGCTGCCGGCCTTCGACCCTCGGCCTTCGACGTTCGACTCCGGCGCGCTTTCACGCTGATCGAGATCATGGTCGTGGTCTCGATCATCGGCCTGATCATGGCTGTGGGCGTGCCGACGCTTTACCATGCTATCAAGCGCGAGGGCATCAGCAAGGTGACGAACGATCTCATGGAAACCTGCGCCAACGCGCGCGGGCGGGCCATCCTGAGCGGTTCGGAGGTGACGGTGGTGTTTCAGCCGCTGAACCGGCGTTTCGAGGTTTCCGGCGGCGGCGGGCCGACCGATCCGAACCAGGCCAGCGCCACGACAGGACAGATTCCCGACTCGATCCAGATCGAGATGCTCGACGTGAATCTGCTGGAGTATCGCGAGTCGGATTCCGTGCGGGTGCGGTTTTTCCCCAACGGCACGAGCGACGAGATGACGTTGATCCTTCATTCAGACAAGGACGAATGGCGCAAGTTCACCCTCGAAGTGACGACCGGCCTGGCGTCGGTGACGGACAAGATTCAATGAACCGAAACCTGCCACGCGCCAAGCGTCACTCCGCTTTCACCCTCATGGAAGTGCTGATCGCGCTGGGGATTTTCTTCATGGCGTCGTTCGCGATCCTCGCGCTGCTGGCCAATGGGTTGCGCAATGCGCGGGCGTTGCAGCGCAAGCCGGTGGACGCCGGCATGGTCGCGGCCCAACTCTCCCTGACGAATCGCGTCACCGAAGGCGTCGAGACCGGCGACTTCGAGGACATGTATCCGGACTACTCGTGGACGTCGGACACGTACGAAGTGAGCACGAACGGATTGTTTCAATCCGACATGATTGTGGAACGGCACAGCGGCACGCCCGCCGTCGAATCCACGATGAGCATCCTGCTCTACCGCCCGGATTCGCAACCCGGCTCGCGGAGCGGAGGAGTATCGCCGAGATGAAAACTTTCCGCCGATCCGGATCGCGTGGCTTCACCTTGCTCGAAGTGTTGCTCGCGCTGGCGATTTTTTCGCTGGTGGTGGCGGCGATTTATTCCACGTGGATTGGCATCAGCCGTGGCGCGAAGGTCGGGCGCGAAGTCGCGGCGCAGGCGCATCGCGAACGCGTGGCGTTGCGCACGCTCGAAGAAGCGCTGGGTTGCATCCAGTCGTTTCAGGAGAGCATCCAGTATTACAGCTTCGTCGCGGAGAGCGGGAGCGACGGGGAAATCAGTTTCACGTCGCGATTGCCAAAATCGTTTCCGCGCGGCGGTCGGTTCGGCGACCTGGACGTGCGCCGGTTGAATTTCAAATTGGAGCCCGGCGATGGTTTTGAAAAAAATCTCGTGATGCGGCAATCGCCGATCTTCATGGATTTCGACGAGGACGAAATGGAGCATCCGCTGGTGCTCGCGCATGACGTGAAGAAGATGGAGTTTCAGTTCTGGGACATGCGCGCGGGCGATTGGATTGATGAATGGCGCGAGACCAACAATCTGCCCCGGCTGGTGAAGCTCACGCTGACTTTCAAGAAAATCGCCAAGGACGGCAGCTTCGCGAACCAGGAAGACAAGATTGCGCGCGTGGTGGCCTTGCCGGCCAATTCCGTGCCCGCCGCGTGGCAGCGTCCGCGCCCGCCGCAACAACAGCAGCAACAACAAAACGTCACGGCGCAGTGAAGATTTGCACCCAGCCTAATCGCAGCGGCATGGCGCTCATGGTCGTGATGATCGCCATTGCGGTGTTGTCCATTCTTGTCGCGGCGTTCGCGTTTGCGATGAAGGTGGAAACCAAGCTGGCGCAGAACTCATACTCCGAGACCGAACTGCTGTGGATGGGCCGCTCGGGCGTGGAACTCGCGCGTTACGTTTTGGCGCAGCAGATGATGGTGCCGCAGGAGCCGTATGATTCGTTGAACCAGAAATGGGCGGGCGGCCCGGGCACGATCAACAGCACGAACGGACCGCTTCAGGATATTTCGCTGACGGATTATCCGCTCGGCAAAGGACATTTCACGGTGAAGATCGTGGACCTGGACCGCAAGTTTAACATAAACATGGCCGACGAGGAGGTTTTGAAACGCGCGCTCGGCCTGATCGGCGCGGACGCGAGCGACGTGGACGCCATCACCGGCTCGATCCTCGACTGGATTGACCCGGACAACAACACGCACATCAACGGCGCGGAGAACGATTACTATCAGGGCCTCACGCCGCCTTATTACGCGAAGAACAAACCCATTGACGACATCACCGAGTTGCTGCTCGTCGCCAACGTCGCGCCGGATATTTATTTCGGCGGCGCGGCGACGAATCATACTCCGGCCGCGTTCCAAAAAAATCTGCAACGCATGGGCCTGCAACCCGACATCCAAAGTCACCCCGTCGGTCTGGTGGATTTGTTCACGCCGCTTTCCAAGGGCCAGATCAACATCAACACCGCCAACGCCACGCAACTCCAGATGCTGCCCTACGTGGATGAAGCCGCCGCGGGCGAGATCATCCGTTTCCGTTCCGGCCCGGACGGCGTGGACGGCACGGAGGACGACACGCCGTATCGCAACCCGGGGGAATTGATCAATGCGATTCCGAACAACCAGATCGTAGGCCAGATCGTGAGATTCGCCACGGTGCGCAGCAGCACGTTCGAGGTGACGGTGGACGCGGACATCGCGGGCTACAAACGGCAATTCGTGGCCATCGTCGGCCGCAACAGCCCGCGCGACCTTCCCATCCTGAGTTTCTATTGGAAGTGAGCGGCCGACTATTTTCAAAAAACTGTGGCCGCAGTTTTGGAAGTTCCTCGCGTTCTCCAAGATGAACTTCCCAGGGATCGTGGACCTTGCGCTGAAGCGAACGCGAAGGCGGAAGCTGGATGCCGTGGCGACGGTGAAGGTGGAAAAGCTTTTTGGAGGAATCCCGTGAAGGCGCGACGCCGGCCGCGACCAATCCCAAGACTGTGCGGCAACGCGCCCCGTCAGCCGATCCCTTCGGGACACTCTTGCCCGGCTTCGTTGCGGCAAGTTCGTTGGGGCAGTGCGTTCTTCGCTGCCGGTGCGAGATTACGTTTCGAGCGAATACTTCTTCACGCCGGTGAGTTGCCAGAAAACTTTCCAGAGGAAGCGCGGGTTGTTTTTCAAGTAACGTTTGGCGAGGCGGCGCGGTTCGCTGCACAGGCGGTAAAACCATTCGAGTCCGCACCGCTGCATCCAGCGCGGCGCTTGGCTTACGCGGCCGCTGTGGAAATCAAACGCCGCGCCCACGCCCACCATCAGCGTCGCGTCGAGCCGCGCGAGATACGCGGCCATGAAGCGTTCCTGTTTGGGCGTGCTCAGGCCCACCCACAGGATGTCTGGCCGGCACGCGCGCACTTGTTCTTGCAATTGCGATTCCTCCTCCGACGTCAGCGCGCGGAACGGCGGCGTGTAAGTGCCCACGACTTGCAGGGCGGGAAATTTTTCCTTCAGTTTATCGCGCAGCAATTCCGCCACACCCGGCGCGCCGCCGTAAAAGAAATGTCGCCAGCCTTCTTTCTCGCCGCGCGCGCAGACGTCGAGCATCAGGTCCGGGCCATAGACGCGGTCCATGTCGCGATGCCCGCCGAGCCAGCCGATCCAGGACATCGGCATCCCGTCGGGCGTGCAGAGGAAGGCTTGATTCAAGATGCGACGGAACTCGGGATCGTCCTGCGCTTCGATGACGCCATGCACGCCCGTCACGCAGACGTAGCCTTTGCGGCGGTGCGCGATGGCGTCGGCAAACGCGGCGACGGCGGTGCGCAGGTTGAGGGCGCTGAGGCCTACGCCGAGGACGTTGACGCGTTCGATGGTCATGTTTTGAAACGTTAGCGAGCGTGGAGACGGCGGGCGAGGGGATTTTGGAAAGCTGAAAGCTGAAAGTAGAAAGCTGAAATCTCCTTGGGTTCGACCCAAAAAGGTGAATTGTGCCTTGGTTGCCTGTTTTTACGTTTGACCCGGCAGACCTCCGCCAGTTAGCTTTCGCCCCTTGTTTTACCTATGATTGGGACAATTCGAAAGCACTCGACCGCCCTCTGGCTGGTCGTCATCGTGGCGACGGTTCTCAGTTTCGTCGTCTGGGGCACGCGCACCGGCAACCAGGGCAGCGGCAGCGGCGGCAACGTCAGCCTCGGCACCATCGAGGGGCAGACCATTTCGCGCGACGATTACGCCGCCGCCCAGCGCGAGGTCTATCTGCGCTACTTTTTCAACAACGGCACCTGGCCGGATGCCGCCGACGCCCGCCGCACCGGATTCGATGTCGAGCGCGAAACTTATTTCCGCATCATGCTCGTCCGCAAAGCCGCGGCGCTCGAAGTTCACGTGGGCGAAGACGCGGTCGCGCTCATGGCCAGCCAGGTCATGCGCTCGCTCAATCGCGGCCAGCCCGTGCCGCTGGACGCGTTCGAGGCGCAGGTGCTCCGCCCGAAAGGTCTGACCCCTGCCGATTTTCAACGCTTCGTGCGCAATGATTTGGGCATCCAGCAACTCATCAACCTCGCGGGTCTCAGTGGGCGGCTCGTCACGCCGCAGGAAGTCCGCGAAATTTATGAGCGCGAGAACGAGGAGCGTTCCGTGCAGGCCGTGTTCTTCTCGCTCTCGAATCATCTGAATGCAGTGGCCGCCACGCCGGAATTGATCGCGCAATTCTACACGAACCAGCTTGCCAACTATCGCATTCCGGAACGCGTGCAGGTCAGTTACGTGAAGTTCGGTCTCTCCAACTACCTCGCGCAGGCGGAGCAGGAACTCGCGG
>SCTL01000913.1 GCA_004297495.1 Verrucomicrobiota bacterium | reverse complement strand
CGCACGCGTTCGGGCAACTGCTTGGCGAATTGCAACGCGTTGTAATCACCCGCGCCACCCGCCGCCGCGACTTGCGCCGCAAAACCATCGCCTTCGGCCTTGCCCTTCAACTCGACGACCTTCGCTTCCGCGCCGCCGATCTTGCGGCGCACGTCGGCTTTGATTGCCGCCGTTTGCCGTGCGAGTTCAGCCACGGACAACCGCGCCTCGGCTGCAATCTGGTTCACGGACTTTTCCTTTTCCGCCGCGAGATTGCCTTCGAGTCGTTGCGTTTCAAATTCCACGACCTGTTCGATCTGCCGGATCAAGCCCACGCTTTCGTCCAGCTCCGCCTTCTTCGCTTCGGTCTTGGTTTTCTCGACGTTGGTGATGTTCCACTCGGCGGCGATGCGCGAATCCTGGATCGGACCGGAGATGTTGTCCGGCACAAGCGTGTCCTGCACGAGCGCGAGGTCCACTTGCAGCCGCTTTTCCTTGAGCGTGTTTTCAATCGTGCCCTGAAACGCGTTCTGAAATTCCTCGCGTTTGTCGCCGACGATGAAATCCACCGCGCCGAAGGTCGAGCCTTTGATGCGCGCGGTCGAATTGATCTGCGGAATCAAAATGTTTTCCTCGATCTTGTGCAGGTTGCCGTAACGCGCGAACACGTCCGGCGCATCCTGCGGCAGCAATTGCCAGAGCAATGTCACGTCAATCGTGATCTCGAAGCCGTCGCTCGACGGAAACTTCACCGCGCCGAGCACGGGTTTGCCTCCTGCGTCGGGCTTAGCTTGTTGTTGCTGCTGCTGACGACCAGACAGGATTTTGAATTTTTCCGCGCCCTGACCAGTCGTCTGCGTTTCGGGAAGTTTTCCAAGATGCGCCATGGTGATTTGATTGAAACCAACTTCGATGCTCTCAACCGAGTAGGCTTCCGGATTCAGCGCGTAAAGTCCGGGTTCAAGCACGCGTTTCTGTACGCCGCGCTCACCTTCGTCTGCGAGCTGGCCTTTCGCCGGCTTGCCCGAGCGCGCGGCCATCACGCCCACGTGGCCGGGTTCGATCTCAACCATCTTCACAATCTTCACTTCGTAGGCGTAGGGATTGAGCTTGTACGTGCCGGGCAACAACACTTCACGCTGAATGCCGCGCTCATCTTTGCCCGCGAGAAATTCGCCGGACGCGAGTTCCTTGCCGAACTTGTTGATCACTACGCCGAGTTCGCCCGGCCCAACGACAACTTGATCCTTCAACTGGCGCTCGTAGAAAATCGGGTTGATGAAATGCCGCCCCGTGCCCAGTGGTTCGAGCAACACGCCTTTCTCGCCCGGCCCGGCGATGATTTTGCCCGCCGGCATTTCCTTGCCGGTCTTGGCGACGAGCACCAGCATTTTGTCCGGCGGCACGTCGGTGCTCTCGATGACCCACACCCAGAAACCTTCGTAGAGCACGAAGTAGCCGACCGCGAGAACCGCCACGATTGCGATGATCAGTCTTTTCACTTCGCACCTCCTTTCACCGGCTCGGGTTTGGATAGCTCCTTGAACGGCTCGGCCAGCGGGCCGTCCGTGTTCGAGAGAATCTGCTCAATGTTCGGCGCGATCTTGATCAAATAGAGATAGCGCGCGTAGGCCGAGCCGCTGCCGAACGGCGACACAATCGCCCGCAACGCGCTGGCCTCGGCGAGCTTCGTGTAGGAAATCACGTCCGCGTCGCCTTGGCCCGCCGCGATGATTCCCATGGCGTTCTTTTCCGCCGTCTCCAAATCCTTTCGCGCCACGTCCAGGTCGCGTTGCGCGCCGATGATCACGACCTCCTTGTCCTTCGTGGCTTTCTGGATTTCGTTTTTGCGCGTCGTGTCGGCGCTGACGACACGCACCTTCTGATCCTGAAATTTTCTTTGCTCGGCAACCTTGGCGTCGGATTTCGCGCGCTCGATCTCGCGCTCGTATTTCGTCCGCGTCTGCACGGCTATCTCGCGCTCGCGAATCGGCTCGGCGATTTTTTGCGGCGGCTCGATCTCGCTGATGAGCGCGGCCTTGATGAGAATTCCTTTCCGCGCCGATTCCACCGTGATGTGTTTGTTGAACTCGTCCTGAAACGCCTTGCGCACCGTGCCGCTGATAACGTCGGCAGAACTGTACTTCGAGCCTTGCACGCGACTCATCGAAAGCGCCGAGCGGAGAATCACCTTGTTCACCACGTCCTCCGCGTCACCAATCATCACGAAGACTTCCGGCGCGCGCGCCTCCTCGACCGCCCACTCCACCGCGCCCTTCACCGGAAAGCGGAAGCCGTCGCGCGAAAGAAAGCTGATCTCGAATTCCGTCTTGTGACTTTGCACGCCCACGATGTCCACGCGCGTGATGTAGGGATTCACGTAATACGTGCCGGGCCGCAGCGGCGTTTCCTGCACGCCCTGCTCGGATTCCTTCACGAGAAACGTGTTCCCTTCCGCCGGCGGTTTGCCGTAGCGCAACGTCACCACGCCGACTTCGCCCGGCTCGATTTTCACGGCGGGCCGTTTCTCGACGTGATACGCGAACGGATTGATCCGGTAAGTGCCCGGTCGCAACGGCTCGTCAATGATGCCGCGAAACATTTTGCCGTCGGCCTCCTTCTGGCGCACGACGAACTGCCGCGCCGGCGGCGGCGGACCGAACTGCCGCACCATCACGCCGACTTCGCCTTCCTTGATTTGCGTCAGCGGCACGATTTTCCAATCCCAGAACACCGGGTCGTAAAAATAGCGGCCTTCGCTCAACGGCTCGAGTTGAATGCCCTTCTGTTCGGTGCTCGTGGCGATGATTTCGTTGGCGGGAATGTCCTTGCCGTCCTTGCGAACCATCACGGCGCAATAGCCCGAGGGCGGTTCGATGCGGCAAAAGAACCACGCGAAGATGAAACCCGCCACGCCGATGACGACAATCATTACCGCCGCGACCAAGCCGACCTTCATGGGATTGAAGCCGTAACTTGCGCCGCCTTCTCCTGAAACCGGATCTCGATCTTTCATAGGATTGACTGTGCTGCTAATAAAGTTTCACGGAGGATAAAGCAAGCGCGGTCGCGGTCGCTCCTACAGTTTTGCGCCGAGATTGGAACACGCCCAAGCCCGAGCGATGCAAAGGAGCGCGGACGCCTCGTCCGCGTGAAACCCAGCGGCGACAACTCGCGGACGAGGCGTCCGCGCTCCGGTGGGATGGCAAAGCCCGCCAACTTTGATTCGACAGTGCAGGCGCGGCGGTTCAAGCTCATCGCGTCACCCAGCCACCCGTCGCATTGCCGACACTGGCGTGATTCAACCAAACCAGATAAAGAAAGAAACGATATGCCGTACACCATGATCAGTCACAAGATCGCCAATTACGCCAAGTGGAAGCGCGGCGTGAACGCGTTCGCCAAAGTTCGCAAAGCCGCCGGCGAAAAAAGCTTTTACGTCGCCCGTTGCGCCAAGAATCCCAACCACGTCATGGTCTGGTGCGAGTGGGAAAACACCGCGCGCTTGAAAAAATTCCTCAAGTCGGCGGACCTGCGCAAAGCGATGAAAGGCGCGGGCGTCATCAGCAAGCCGGAAATCGGCATCTTCAAGTCCATGGAAGACCTGACCGCGCGCTGAAGCGCAAGCGCAGGTCAATCCGCTTGCCATCGCGCGGTCGGAAACTACACTCCGCGCGCGCATGGTGGACTTGAACACGCTGAATCCGCAGCAACGACAGGCCGTTGAGACGATCAAAGGGCCGGTGCTCATCCTTGCCGGCGCGGGCACGGGCAAGACGCGCGTCATCACCTTCCGCATCGCGCACATGATCGCGCGCGGCGTGAAGCCGGAAAACATCCTCGCCGTCACGTTCACCAACAAGGCCGCGCGCGAAATGCGGGAACGCGTGAACAAGCTGCTGCCCAGGCAGAGGTCAGAGGTCAGAGATCAGAAGTCAGCCAACAAACCCACCATCTCCACGTTTCACTCGCTCTGCGTCCGCATCCTGCGCAAATACATTGATCGCCTCGGCTACAAGCGGAACTTCGTCATCTACGATGAGTCCGACCAGCTTGGCGCGATCAAAAAAATTCTCGCCAGCATTTCGGCAAAGGGCGAGAAGACTGACCCCGGAGCGATCCTGAGTCTTCTTAGTCGCTTCAAGAATGGCGGCGAACGCGCGGCGGTCTTTGCTGATCCCAGCGTGCGCGCGATGGCGGAGCATGTGCAGAAACGTTACGAGTCCGCTTTGCACGCTTGCAACGCGGTGGATTTCGATGATTTGATTTTGCTGACGCTGAAACTTTTCACCGAGCACGCTGACGTTCTCCAGGCGTGCCGCGAGCATTACCGCTACGTGATGGTGGACGAGTATCAAGATACCAACGCGTCGCAGTTCCAACTCGTTCACTTGTTGACGAAGGAGCATCGCAACCTCTGCGTCGTCGGCGACGATGACCAAAGCATTTACGGCTGGCGCGGCGCGGAGATCGCCAACCTGCTCGACCTGGAAAAACATTTTCCCGAAGTGAAAGTCGTGAAGCTGGAGCAAAATTATCGCTCGACGACTACAATTCTCTCCGCTGCCAACGCCATCATCAAAAACAACGTCCGCCGCCGCGCCAAGTCGCTTTGGTCCGCGAAGGGACTCGGCGCGAAGATCGCCCTGCGCGCCTACGAAACCGACGAGGAAGAAGCGCGCAACGTCGTCGAGCAGATTGAATTCAGCCGCATGGCCAAACGGATTCCGTGGATGGAGAATGCCATCCTGTTCCGCACCAATCAGCAATCGCGCCCGCTCGAAACCGCGCTGCGCCAGGCGGGCGTGCGCTATCACCTGATTGGCGGGCAAAGCTTTTTTGATCGGCGCGAAGTGCGCGACTTGCTGGCGTATCTGAAGACGTTCGTCAACCCGCACGATGATGTCAGCCTGCTGCGCATCGCGAACGTTCCGGCGCGCGGCTTGAGCGATGTGACGATGGAGCGATTGCTCGGCGCGAGTCACGAGCGGCACGCGTCGGTGTTCACGACGATGAAAAATCCCGCCGTGACGGTGACGTTTCAGAAGAAGACGCAGGAGAGCATCGCGGTGTTTGTGGATTTCGTGGAGCGGACGCGGGCGCAGCTTGCAGGCAAACCCCTCACCCCGGCCCTCTCCCCTTCCGAAGGGGAGAGGGAGAACCGTTCGCAGTCTCTCCGCGCAACTGCGACTGGCGACGGCTCAAGCGCCGCAGAAATTACGGGCGGTGCCCAACGGCTTTCCCCTCTCCCCCTCCGAGGGGGAGAGGGTCAGGGTGAGGGGGCGCATCTCCGGCGACCGATTGCTTTTGGCGCACAGACTTTACAATCCTGGGCCGATCATTTCCTGAACGAAACCGGTTACTACGCCGAACTGCGGCGCGGAGAAAAGGACAAGGAGGCCGGCGAGAATCGCGTGCGCAATTTGAAGGAACTCGTCGCCACGATGGACAACTTCGCGCCGACCGCGCCGCTCTCAGAGCGGCTGGAAACTTTTTTGCAGGACGTTTGCCTCGACAGCGAGCGCGAGGAGGACAACGAAAACAAGGGCGACG
>SCTL01000912.1 GCA_004297495.1 Verrucomicrobiota bacterium | reverse complement strand
CAGATAGAACAGCGCGGCAGAGGTGTGCGAACCGTTCGTGGTCATCACGGTGATCGGCCCGGTGCTGGCGGCGGCGGGCACGGTGGCGGTGAGCTGGCCGTAGGAAATTCCGCTGGGCGTGGAGTTGATGCCGTTGAAAGTGACGTTGGTCGCGCCGAGAAAAGCTGCGCCGAGCACGATGACGTTCGTGCCCGGCTTGCCGAACACCGGCGAGAAACTGGCGATCACCGGTTGCACGACGAAATTGCTCGCGGTCTGAAATCCGCCGGCGGGCGTGCCCAAAATGAACGTGCCAGTCAACGCGCTGGCGGGAATCGTGGCGGTGAGTTGCGTGTTGGCATTCACCGTGAACGGAACGTCCACGAAGCTCGCGCCGTTATAGATCTGGAGCGACGTCGTGCCGGTGAAGTTGCGGCCCGTGAGGACGACGTTCGTGCCTTCACGGCCCGCGCTGGGCGTGAAACTGGTGATGACGGGCTGCGCAAAAAAATTCGTTGCGGTGGTGTTCGTGCCCGAGGGAGACACCACGCTGATCGGTCCGGTACTCACGCCGGTGGGCGCGTTGATTTGCAATTGCGTGTCTCCGCTGACGAACAGGCCGGTGCCGTTCGTGCCGTTGAAGCGCACGGCGGTGACGCCCGTGAAATGCGCGCCGTCCACCGTGACGAGTTGCCCGTCGTTGCCCGTGGCCGGCGTGAAGCCCGTCACGTACGGCCCGGGCCCGATGACCGTGAAAGCCGCCGCGCTGTTGCTCGGCCCGAGCGAACCGACGGTGACACTGATCGGGCCGCTGACCGCACCGAACGGCACGCTGGCCTGGATGTTCGTGCCGGAGGCATCCACGACGCCGAAGCTGGTGCTCGACACGCCGCCAAATTTCACCGAGGTCACGCCGAGAAAATGCACGCCGTAGATGTTGATGGGCGAGACATCGTTCGACGCGCCGTAGCCCGGTGAGAAACTCGCGATGTAAGGCCCGGGCCCGATCTTCGTGAACAGCGTCGAACTGCACGCCTGCGGCGCAGAAGGATTGGACACGCAGATCAACCCCGTGCCCGCCGTGGCCGGCACGTTCGCGACGATGTGACTGGCGTCGGCAATCGCGCGCGAAGCCACCACGCCCGCGAAGCGCACCGTGGTGTTCGCGTTGAAATTATTGCCGGTGATCAGAATGGCGTCGTTGGTGTTGCCGTATTTCGGATTGAAATCCGTGATGCTCTGGCTGAAAACCGGAAGCGCTCCACACAACGTGCAGGCGAACAACCCAAAAACTCTACTGCGCTGGCTCATGACAAGTCTGGCATAGATACGCGAACGCCGCGGCAAAAGCAATCGCCGCACTTCAGTCAAACGCGCCGCTTGACCGGAGCGCGGCGGATTGCGAGGGTGACGGCGCTTGGCGCAGGATTTCCAAGTCCCGGCGGCAGGCAGTCTGTTCGACCGGGTGTCGCAAACTCCCGCCGTGCAATCCCTCGCCCGGCGATTGGAGCCGGGCGGAGCGTTGTCTTGTCCCGGCGTGGCGGCGTCCGCCCAGCCGTTTTTCGCCGCGCTGCTTCAACAAATTTTCCCGAGCCGGACGATTGTCATCGTCACCGACAATCTCAAGACGCAGGAAAGTTTTCAGCAAGACGTGACAACGTGGTTGCAGGTTGCAGGTTCCAAGTTGCAGGTTGCGCACGGCGGCAGTTCAACTTGCAACCTGCAACCTGCAACCTGCAACCCACTCTTCTTCCCCGCCTGGGAAATTCTTCCGCACGAGGGCAAACTCCCGCACGCCGATGTCATCAGCGACCGTTTGCAAACGCTCGTCGCGCTCGGCGGCGGGTCCAAAGTCCAAGGTCTAAAGTCTAACGTCGTCGTCACCTCGGTTGTCGCGCTGCTGCAAAAAACTTTTCCGCCGGACGATTTGAAATCGCGCACGCGCACGCTGGCGCGCGGCGACCGGCAGAACCCGCTCGACTTGATCGAATGGCTCGAAGCACAGGGCTACGAACCCGAGGCGCAGGTCACGCAGAAAGGCGAACTCGCCTTGCGCGGCGGCATCGTGGACGTGTTTCCGCCGACGAGCCCGTGGCCGGTGCGGCTGGAATTTTTCGGCGACGAACTGGAATCGCTGCGCGAGTTCGATCCGCTCACGCAGATTTCACGCGGAGAAATCACCGGCGTGACGCTGCCGCCGGCGGGCGAGTTGGGCGTGCTCAAGCGTTTGGTAGGGACGCGTTCCACCGCGTCCCAAACTTCTCCGCGAGATGGGGACGCGGTGGAACGCGTCCCTACCAATACGATGGGAACACTGCTGGATTATCTCCCGCGCGAAACGATTTTCGTTTTGTGCGAAGCGGAGTTGTTGACCGAACGCGCCGATGAATACGCCAGGCAGGTTCCGCCCGACGATCCGTTTTACATTTCGTGGGAGAATTTCCGCGAACAAATCACGGCGCGCGGGATGAGCTCGGTGCAACTGGGCGAGAGCGGGGCGTTCTCCCTCACCCCGGCCCTCTCCCGCTGGGAGAGGGAGAATCCTTCTCCGCGTTCCGAGGAAACTGAGTCGGACTGCGGTTCGGCAGACTTGGAACAATCTGAGACCAGCGAAGCGTTGTCCCCTCTCCCAGCGCGAGAGGGTCAGGGTGAGGGAGAGTCTTACGAGATTCAAAACGCCCCGCTGTTTTCGAGTCTCGACGCCTTCCGTCCGCTCGTCGAGCGCGCGCCGGAGCCGCAGATTGCCGAGGCGCAGCGGCGGGAGTTTTTTCAGCAACTCCATCGCTGGCTGCGACAGGATTACGCCGTCCACGTATTTTGCAACAACGACGGCGAGCGGCAGCGGTTTGCGGAAATCTGGGCGGAGCACGGCTTTAGTCGAGAGCCGGGAGTCGAAAGTCGGGCGCCGGAAACAAAGTCCCGGCCCTCGACGTTCGACCTTCGGCTCTCGACTCATCTCGGCTCGCTCGCGCGCGGGTTCATTTGCGACGAGGCCAAACTCGTTGTCGTCACCGACGCGGAAATTTTTGGCCGCTACAAAGTTCAGCGACCGCGCCGGTTGAAATCACCGCACGCCGCCGCGATGCGTTCAGCGTTGGAGATTGATTTTGCGGATTTGGAATTCGGCGACCTCGTCGTGCATCTCCAGCACGGCATCGGTCGTTATCTCGGTTTGAAGACCATGCCGGTCGGCGCCGGCAATCGGCAGTCGGCAATCGGCAATCAGCAATCTGAAACTGAATGTCTCGTCATCGAATACGCGCCGAGCGATCCCGCGAACGAGCCGCCGAAACTTTACGTGCCCGTCAGCGAGGCGCATCTCGTCAGCAAATACGTCGGCGCCGGCAAGATGCGTCCGCCGCTCAACACCCTTGGCGGCACGCGCTGGCGCAAGGCCGTTGAGCAAACTGAACGCGCCGTGCGCGACGTCGCGGCGGAACTCTTGCGCATCCAGGCCGCGCGCGCCACGCAGCCAGGTTACGCGTTCAAGCCGGATGCGCCGTGGCAGCGCGAGTTCGAGAGTTCGTTCATCTACGAGGAAACGCCCGATCAAATCACGGCCATCAGCGAAACCAAAGCCGACATGGAACGCGCCAAGCCGATGGACCGGTTGATCTGCGGCGACGTGGGCTTCGGCAAAACAGAAGTCGCCATTCGCGCCGCGTTCAAGGCGGTGATGGACGGCAAGCAAGTCGCCGTGCTCGTGCCAACGACGGTGCTGGCGCAGCAGCACTTCAACAATTTTCGCGAGCGCATGGCGGATTATCCGGTGCGCGTGGAATTGCTTTCGCGTTTCCGCACGCGGCGCGAGCAGCAGCGCGTGGCCAGCGATCTGGCGAACGGCAGCGTGGATATCGTCATCGGCACGCACCGGTTGATTCAGGAGGACATCGCGTTCAAGGAACTCGGCCTCGTGGTGGTGGACGAGGAGCAGCGCTTTGGCGTGCTGCACAAGGAAAAGTTCAAGCGCCTGCGCACGCTGGTGGACGTGCTCACGCTGAGCGCCACGCCGATTCCGCGCACGCTCTATCTCGCGCTCACCGGCGCGCGCGACATGAGCACGATTCAAACGCCGCCGCACGATCGGTTGCCGGTGGAAACCATCGTGACGGAATACGACGAGCGGTTGATTCGCGACGCGATCCAGCGCGAGTTGAATCGCGGCGGGCAGGTTTTCTTTTTGCACAATCGCGTGATGACGATCCTCACGATGCGGCAGAAGCTGCAAAAACTTTTGCCCGATGCGCGGATCGTCGTCGGCCACGGTCAGATGAACGCCGACGATC
>SCTL01000911.1 GCA_004297495.1 Verrucomicrobiota bacterium | reverse complement strand
GTTCACGAAAACACCGTCCGCAGTGTTGCCGCGATCCAGCGCGCCGTTCAAGTCGGTGCCGATCCAATTGCCTTTCACGATGGTGTTCGTGCCGAGCACGCCGATCTCGATGCCGTCGCTGGTGTTGCCGGAAATGATGTTGCGCGCGCTGCCGACCGTGCCGCCGATGGTGTTGAACGGCGCGGCCACGCGGATGCCGTCCACGGAATTCGCGACGGCGGCGTTGGTCACGCCGAGACCGATGACGTTGCCGAGAATGGAATTGTTCGTGGCCGACGCGCCGCCGATCTGCACGCCCATGGAGTTGTTGCCGGAAATGAAATTGCGATTGGTCGCACCGATGCCGCCAATGATATTGCTCGACGCGTTGGTGAGCAGTACGCCGTTCAGCGTGTTGCCCGTGTCCACGGTGCCGGCCAGGTTCAGGCCGAGGTAGCAGCCCTCGACCGTGTTGTTCACGCCGTTGGTGATCTCGATGCCGTCGCCGAGAAAGCTGTTGATGACCAGCGCGCTGATGACGCAATTGCTGGTGGCGATCTTGAGTCCGTCCACCGCCGCGCCCGCGCTCGCGCCGTTGACCTCGACGATGGGCGCGGAACTGAAGCCGGTCTGCGTGCGGCCATCAATCGTCGCTGTTTCGGTGATGGTCGGCAGGGCATTGGTGGGCCGGATCGTGTTGCTCAGATTGGTGATGGCGAACGTGATTGTGTCCGCTCCGGCGCTGGCGTTGGCGTCGGTGATGGCTTGCGCGAGCGAACCGCCGCCGCTGGAGTTGGTGTTCACGACCGTGAACGTGGCGGCGGACGCGACCGTTGCGGCGGCGAGCCACAGGCTGGACGCGAGCATTCGCGGCAAGAGGACCGAAGGTCGGATGATTCTCATAAAGCTTCTCCCGGGTTAACGCGCAGACAAAAGACAGACCACATGCATGTTCCTTCTAGGAAACGTCAGATTGATTGATGGATTAAACACTCGCCACCCGCAGCCTGTCAATGGATGCGTTGCAATCTGCCGCGGGCCGATGGGTTGATGTGAAGCGTTCAAGCGCGGCAGTCATTCATCGCTGCCACTCCTTACTCCGGCAGAAAGGCCGCAAGGTTACCAAAATAATTTCAATTCAATCGCGTGACGACAGAGCGTCGTG
This sequence comes from Verrucomicrobiota bacterium, assembly GCA_004297495.1. Lineage (GTDB taxonomy): Bacteria > Verrucomicrobiota > Verrucomicrobiia > Limisphaerales > JADLHS01 > SCTL01. The sequence goes on along the minus strand of SCTL01000911.1, from coordinate 1,119 downwards.
TGCACGTGATGATCCGGCAGGCATTTCACGGAGTTGAGAGTGCCCGGTGGCGGGGCTGCATGAAAACTTCAATCCGCTCCGTTACTCATCCATCCGAGGCTGCTGGGAAGGCTGAAGTTGTAACAAGCATCTCGGCAGCAGCATGCCATACCGCAGCCGTGGAATGGGGAAACAAAGAGGCGGAACAGTTTTATCCTTTCGGCTGCTCCGCCTCAACGTGTACCGGAATCGATCTGCGCTCAGACTTCGATCCCGTAAGCCTTGATCTTGTTGTAGAGCGTTTGCCGACCGATACCGAGGCGCTTGGCGGTCTCGAGTTTGTTGCCGCCGGTTTCCTTGAGCATCATGATGATCGCGTTGCGTTCGACACCTTCCAGCAAAGTGAAGTTGGTGTCCTGCGATTCATCCGCGCTAGCGGTAGCAGCAGCGGCGGCCTGAGTCTTCACGAGCGAAATGGATAGGTCCGCGACGTCCACTTGATCGCCTTCCGTCAGCAACACTGCGCGTTGAATCTCATTCTGCAACTGCCGCACGTTGCCCGGCCAGTCGAACGCCGTCAGCCGTTCCACCGCCGGCTGGCTGAACCCGCGCAACGGCCGATTCGCCTGCGCCGCGAAACGTTTCAGAAACGCATTGGCCAGCGGCATGATGTCGTCGCGCCGCTCGCGCAACGGCGGCAGGTGCACCGAGATCGCGCTGATGCGGTAATACAAATCCTCGCGCATCTTGCCATCCTTGATGGCGTCCTCGGGTTTGCGATTCGTCGCGGCCACGAGCCGGCAGTTCGTCTGATAATCCGTCTTGCCGCCGACGGGCCGGACTTTCTGGTCCTGCAACACGCGCAGCAGTTTGCTCTGCGTATCAATCGGCATCTCGGAAATTTCGTCGAGAAACAGCGTGCCGCCTTCGGCCTGGCGGAAAAGTCCTTCACGATCCGAGTGCGCGCCGGTGAACGCGCCCTTGACCGAGCCGAACAATTCGCTCTCGATCAACTCGCGCGGCAACGCGGCGCAATTGATCTTGATGATGCGACCCTTGCTGCGCCGGCTCATGGCGTGGACGAGGTCGGCGATGACTTCCTTGCCGGAGCCGCTCTCGCCGGTGATGAGGATGGTGACG
>SCTL01000910.1 GCA_004297495.1 Verrucomicrobiota bacterium | reverse complement strand
AATGTGAATCCCGGTCGCGCGGATGTGAATGGAACTCGACACCTCACCCTTGCCCTCTCCCCGTTCGAGGCGGAGAGGGAATCAATTGCGCGTGGCGGGGGAGATGTTCGTTGTCGCGGGCGCGTTTTGTTTGGATTGAGCGCGAGGACTGTTTCGGTTAAAACATTTCACGCAGTTCACGGAAATTTTAACGCGAATTGAATTTGAAAAGTTTAAGCCAAGTTGAACCGCGTTGCCACCAATTGCAGTTTCTCCTGAACGCAACAAGAGACAATTCTAAATTAAGATGGAGCACAGACTATGAAAATCACTGTTATTGGATCCACAGGCATGATTGGCTCACGAATCGTCGCTGAAGCCGCCCAGCGCGGCCACGAGGTGACCGCGGTTAGCCGATCAGGTGGAATGACGAAAGGCGCGTCCAGAGTGGCGGCTGTGGAGTTGAGCGACACTTCTGCCGTGAGCGCCGCCATAGACGCATCCGATGCTACGGTCATCGCGGTCTCTCCGGACCGCAGCGGAGGTTCACACGAGCCGACCATTCGGGCCCATCGCAATCTTATTGCCGCCCAGCCGTCTGGTCGTTTCCTTGTGGTCGGCGGAGCCGGGTCGCTTGAGATTGACGGCGTTCGCCTTAAAGACACCGCGGGATTCCCGCCTGCTTATTATAACGAAGCCGCTACTTTCTCGACCATTCTCGATCTCTATCGTGCCTCTCGGGGTCTTGCCTGGACCATGCTGTCGCCTGCTCCGATGATCGCGCCAGGCCAGCGCACCGGCGTTTACCGCGTCGGCTCAGACAGCCCGATCGGCGATGCAATCAGCGCGGAGGACTTCGCCGTCGCGATCGTGGACGAACTCGAAAATCCTGCCCACACCGGAACTCGCTTCACCGTGGCGAACTAGCGGACGTAATCGGCCTAACCATGTGCACGTCACTCAAAGAGCATCCCACAGTCGAAGCGCACCGGAAAAAGCCTGCACCGGAAAAAGCATCCCAGCCGCTCGACGCCGCTTGGTTGCGGCAGTTGTGTCTCGACGCGGGTGATGGCTATTATGAAGCTGTGCTGGCGATGCCCGATGGCACGCGCATTGAAATCACCGCATAATCAACCACAAAAAATAATTCGATGCCGTCTCCAACACCATCATCAGACACTCCTTCTCGTTCCGCCCGGAAAAGGAGAGCGATTCTCGATGCCGCGATGGCGGAGTTTGCGAAGCGTGGCTTTGCAGGCACTAACATGGACCAGCTCGCTAGCAACGCGGAGGTCTCAAAGCGCACGGTTTACAACCATTTTCCGAGCAAGGATGTCCTATTCGACGCGATTCTGGACGAGCTTTACGCGCGCTGCCTCGTGCCTCCAGTCGTTCCCTACGATCCACAGCGCCCCTTGCGTGAACAGTTGATTCAACTGCTCGCACTGAAACTCAAACGACTCAGCGATCCGAGTTTTTTGAGCATCTCGCGAGTTGCCATAGTCGAGGTAATCACATCACCCGACCGCGCGCGAACAATCCTGGCGCGCATGAAGGAGGGGGAGGATGGCCTGGAGCATTGGCTGCGAGCCGCAAACAAAGACGGAAGGTTGCAACTGCCAGATTTGGAGTTCGCTGTGAACCAAATCGAAGGCATGCTCAACGGGTTTGCTCTGTGGCCGCAACTGATCTTGGGCGCTCCCCCCTTGACCAAGCGGGAGCAGACGCAAGTTCTCGAAACCACAGCCGATATGTTTTTGAACTTCCACACGCAATCCGCTCGTCATTCCGGCAAGCCGTAAAACATGCTCCAGCCAGACAGATTGAGGCATTGGCAACCGCTCAACGCAAAAGCAGGCTGCAAGTCGTTCTACCATGTCCCGATTAGCCAGCAAGTTAAGCCACGCGTCTGCATACCCGAATAAACTACACTAGCAAGTTTACTTTCCTGTGGACAAAACTACACTATTGAGTGTAGTTTTGTCCCAATATGAGATCGCATTCAAAAAAACATACGAACGGTTTTACCGCCGCTGACGTCCCCGACCAGAAGGGCAAATGCTTCATCGTAACTGGTGCCAATACCGGCACTGGCTTTGAGATTTCCCGAGTGCTGGCGGCTCGTGGAGCTCGTGTTCTCCTCGCTTGCAGGAATCAGGCAAAAGCCGAAGAAGCCATAACCAGGATCAAGAAAACGAGCCCACGAGCCGACTTGGCGTTCCTGCCGCTTGACTTTGAGGATCTCAAGAGCGTGCGCGCAGCGGCTGAACGGGCTTCCAGGGAACCGCGCATCGATGCGCTGATTAACAATGCCGGCGTGATGTTTCCGCCTTTGCAACGGACGAAACAGGGCTTCGAGCTGCAGTTCGGCGTGAATCATTTGGGCTGCTTCGCACTGACCGTACTCCTATTGCCCAAATTGGCCCAAACGAGCGGGTCGAGGGTTGTGGTGACCTCCAGTATCGCTCATCGGAAAGGTAAAATCGATTGGGACGATCTCAATGCCGAAAAAGGTTACGATAAGACGAAGCGCTATGATGCCAGCAAGCTGGCCAATGCGCTGTTCTTCTTTGAGCTGGATCGTCGTCTGAGAGCATCAGGCTCTCCCGTTACCGCCGTGGGCTGCCATCCCGGAATTGCCGCCACCAATCTCGGACGTCACATGGGGCCGGCCCAACTCATCGGCCCACTCGTCGGTGTGCTTCTCAATAACGCTGCCAGAGGCGCTTGGCCTGCACTGCAAGCAGCAACGGGGAACATCAAGCCTGGTGCTTATTACGGCCCGATCGGTTTCGGCGGCGTGCGAGGCGTTTCGGGTGAAGCTTCTCGTGCGGCCCATGCGCAAGACCCGGCACTCGCTCAACGGCTTTGGGATGTATCGGTGGCGATGACCGGGATAGACCCCGGTTTGTCTCCCTGTGACATGATACGCGGTTGAGCCGGGATTTGATTGAGCGCAGAAGCGGATTGGGCTTTAATCGCTTTCACCGAGTTCACAGAAAATTTTTACGCGAGTTGAAATTGAAAAGTTTTCGCTCAGTTGAATTGAAGTGCGAGCCGCACCTGCCATTGAATTGCCACCGTCCAACGGTCGCGCCCCGTAATTCTAACCGCGCTGGCCGCTGTGCTGGCATTCATTCCTCTCACGCACTCCGTGTTCTGGGGCTCGATGGCTTATGTGCTGATCGGAGGCACAGCCGTTGGCACGGTATTGACGCTTGCCTTCCTTCCCGCGCTCTATGCCATCTGGTACCGCGTGAATCATATTCCATGAACACGCCAAGCCGAACGGGGAAGTTGTGGCGGATATTCTTGCGGGCATCAAAGAGCGGCGGACTTAAATAATTTGTTGCCTCACTTTCCCGGCGCGGCAGTTGGGTTTATTGCAGGCAATGATTTTGTTTCTGAAACTGCTGCTCGGACTCGGCGCGGGTTTCCTCATTCTGGCGTTGCTGTGAAACCGTTTCGTTACTGGCGTGATCCGCTTTTCGCCACGGGCTGCGCGCTCTACGCGGTGAACCGGTGGCTGGTGAAACCTCACGTTCATTCGCCGTTTTTCTTCGGGCAGTTCAACGATTTGCTGCTCAAGCGGGCGGCAAGGACGCAGCGATTGATTTCGTACAGGCCGAGCCGCCGGATTGGCAACCCTCCGCACTGGGTTTCGACTTGATCGTCACACACTTCTTTCTCGATTGCTTTCCCGAACCGATGTTGTCGCAAGTCGTCGCAAGTCTTGCGCTCACCGCAAAACCCAACGCCCGCTGGCTGGTGGCGGATTTCCAGATTCCGCCAAGAGGTTTCGACCAGGTGCGCGCGCGAACGGTGCTTGCTCTCGCTTACACGTTCTTTCGGAGAGTCACGAACTTGCCGGCTGATCGCCTCGTTCCGCCCGACGCAGCGCTGGTCCGAAACGGATTTCAATTGCACCGTCGCGCGACTTACGATTGCGGATTGTTGCGTAGCGACGTTTGGAAGCGCGCGTGAAACTTCCGTTGCCCGCGTGCGCGCATGAATTATTCTCTCGCTCATGCAAGTTGAGCATGGAAAGAACACACGGATCGCCGCGGAAATCCGCCGCGGGAATTTAGGTTGCGCCCGATGAATCATTACTGGAGCGTTTTTACCGAGTTGATTGGCACGCCGTTCACGCATGTGTCGCTGGTGTGGGGCATCGTGCCCCTCTATTTCGGTCTGCTGTTGAACGAGCTGACTTCGAGCAAGGCGAATTTTCGCACGGCCATCCAGACGGGGTTCAGTTTTCTGTGGGCCGGCGCGCAGTGGTTGTATCCCTATTTCAAACCGAACGCGCATGGTTTGGCGCGTCTGGAACTGGGCGGGATGCTGCCGGTAAATCTGTTCGTGACCTTCGTCGTCATCGCGCTCGGAGCGCTGGCGCTGTTCAGCGGAGTGCGTCGGCGATATCCCAGATTCGGTTCGTTTCTGGGCCACACGCGCTTTGCAAATTATTTCATGATCACGATCTTTCCGGTGCAGGCGCGCGTGCTCGGGTGGACGTGGGATCGGGTGATCGTCATTGTTTTGTTTGCCGTGCCGGTGTGGCTGGTGCTGCACTTCGGTTTGCTGCCGGTACGGAACCGGAAATGAAATTCCCCCGCCGCTGACTTGCTGCGACCCACAACAACTGGCACGCTCGCGGGCGAACAAAAAAGTTTATGGACCCATTTCTCCAGGCAGCGATTGAAGAAGCAAAGAAGGGCCTTGCGGTGGGCGGCATTCCCATCGGCTCGGTGCTCGTGCTCGACGGGAAGATCATTGGACGCGGCCACAACCAGCGCGTGCAACACGGCAGCGTGATTCATCACGCGGAGATGAACTGTCTCGAAAACGCGGGCCGGCAAAAGGCGTCGGTCTATGCGCGCTGCACGCTTTATTCGACGCTCTCGCCGTGCCCGATGTGCAGCGGCGCGGCGTTGCTGTACAAGATTCCGCGCATCGTCGTGGGCGAGAACGTGACGTTTCAGGGACCGGAGACTTACGTCCGTTCGCAGGGCGTGCAGGTGGAAATTCTGAACGACCCGACGTGCATTCAGTTGATGAAAGATTTCATCGCCGCGCGGCCGGAGTTGTGGAACGAGGATATTGGAGTCTGATCCGGAGGCTGGAGTCAGGAATTCAAAATCCGAAACTTGATCGCGGTCCAAGTTGGGCCGCCAGAGTGCCCAAGTTTCAACCTGCTTTGCAATTCCCAGCGGATGACAGTTCAGGCCGCGCGCTCATACTCGCGACGAACCCGAACTTCCATGCACGCGAACGTTCATGCGTCTTCCGCTGCAACTTGCGATGGTCTGACCCGTCGCTGGCATGCTGCGTTTGGCCGTGTCAGATTCATTGCACCCAACCCCAGTAACGAATGAAAATATTCACCCGCCCGCACACCTGCTCCCGATTTCTTTCATTGCACCGAAGCATCCTGCCACTGTTGATCCTGTCGCTTGGCCTCGGTTTTCTCCCGCGCGTCTTCGCGACTTCAACGCTGCCGTTCTACGAATCGTTTCCGACCAACTACACCGAAGGTGGCAATCTTGGGGCCAGCGCCAATGGCAGTTCCATCGTCTGGGATACCGGCGGGAGCGCCGGCGCGGGACTAAACCCAGCCTCCGCAGCGGCATTAACTTATGGCGGCTTATCCACGTCAAACGGTTCGCGTGGCCTCATCATGTCCTCCACCGGCACGTCGCGAAATCGCGGCGCATCGTTCACCTCGCAAACCCTCGGTGCGGGCAACCCAAAGATTTATTTTTCGTTTCTGTTCAATATCCAAACCCCGCCATCAACAAGCACGCGCTCACTCATCTATCTGCGAGCCGATGCAAGTTCCGGCACGCCGCACTTTGGTGTCTGGATGAATTCCTCCAGTCAGTTGCTCATCGGCAAGAACACCACCTCGCCGACCGCTACGACTGCGGCGCTTGCAGCGGGAACGCATCTGATCATTTGCCGTTACTCTTGGGTAAATGGCACGGGTAACGACATCGGTGATATCTGGATTGACCCCGGTTCGCTCGGATCTACGGATGAGAGCAGCCTGCCAGGCGTGAGTCTCTCCGTCACCAACGGCAATGACCAGGCGACACTGGCTTCGATCATACTCAGTTGCCCCGGCAACAACACCGGCGGCACCGCTTGGCTCGACGAGTTGCGCGTGGGCCTCACTTGGGCGGATGTGACTCCTACCGGCGGGCCCGCGCCCACCGGAGAGAAACTCACCTTCACCACGCAACCTACGAACACCGTCACCAGCGGCACGTTGAACCCGGTGGTGGTCCAGATTCAAAACGCCGGCGGACAGAACGCGCCATCCAACAACGTGCCCGTCACGCTCACGTTGAGCAGCGGCACCGGCACACTCGGCGGTACGACGACTCAAAACACTGACGCCACGGGCAAGGCCACATTCAGCGACCTGACGATTGATGAAGCGGGCGCAAAACAATTGAGCGCCGCTGCGTCGGGCATTGGCGCGGGTTTGGCGGGCGGCACGAGCAGTTCATTCAACATCACCAATCCGGTTGTCGGCGCGGTGCTGGTCTTCACCACGCAACCCAGCACCACGCTCGCCGGACAGATCATCGCTCCAGTCATCGCGCAGGTCCGTGATGGCTCGGCGAACAACGCGGCATCCAACAATGTTCCCATCACGCTCACGTTGACGAGCGGCAGCGGCACCTTGAGCGGCACAGTCACGCAGAACACCGACGCCACCGGCAAAGCCACGTTCAACGACTTGAGCATTGATCTCAGCGGCCCGAAACAACTCACCGCCGCCGCCTCAGGCATTGGCGCGGGCCTCGCCAACGGCACGAGCGCCAATTTCCTCATCACCGATCCGCCGATTCCTACGCGACTCGGTTTCGTCACCGTGCCGCCCGCGATGGCGGGACTTCAGGAAGCGTTCACGCCGCAGCCGGTGATTGTGGTGCTCGACCAATTTGATCTGCCGATCAGCAACGCGACGGATAGCATCACCGTCGCACCGAGTGGCGGAACTTTGCTCGGCACGACGAGCGTCGCGGCCAACGACATCAATGGTCGTGCCGCGTTTCAGGATTTGCGCATGGCCAATCAAGGCAGCGTTACCCTCACGTTCTCCGCGACGGGGCTGACCTCGACGAATGCAACTGTGTCCGTCGGCCCCGGCACTGCGATGCAACTCCTCTTCACGACGCAGCCCGGCGGCACGATCACGAACAACGGCACGCCGTTCCCGGTTCAGCCGGTGATCAAGACCGCCGACCGCTTCGGCAATTTGTCCACATTCAATCTGCCCGCCAGCCTGCCGGTTACGCTCACCAATCTCTCTGGCGTCGGCACGCTCTCCGGCGCACTCACTGCCGATCTCGGCGCGGGCGCGCTCAACGGCGTCTGGTCGCCCAGTGGCATCGCCTACACCACTGGCGGCGGCGCACAGGTGCTCGCGGCCGTAGCGGATTGGTCCTCGGTCGGGAAGGCCGTTTTGCGCAATCGCTGGAATTTCGACAACAACCTGAATGATGTTTATGGTGGACATCTCGGAAGCCAGCTTGGCGGCGACGCCACTTACGCGGTGAACGGTGCCAACACGGTTTTGAAACTCACCGGTGGCAACCGTTATGTGGATGTCGGCTCCGGTTTGATCTCGTCGCTCTCCAACGTCACGGTGGAAGTCTGGTCGATCCGTCGCCAGTCCGGCACACTCATCAACAACCAGCGCTATCTGGAATGTGGCGGCATCAATCCGAACGATCCAACGACGCTCACCTATTTCAGCGTGAGTCCCAAACTTGGCTGGGGTACGGGCGGCAATTGCAACGCAGTGAATCGCGAAGGCCAGGGTGCGGGCGGTTGGGCCACAACCAACGCGCCCAACACGGATTACGAACCCACAAATTCTTCGAGCTACTTCAGTGCCGGTAACGTGGACGTACTCGCCGAAAACGCTTACCTCTACCAGGTCGTGCGGCTCGACCCGCAAAATCTCGCGATCAGTTGCACGTCCAATCTCGTCGCGAATTGCTACACCCGGGTGCCCGTGAGTGGCTGGCCGCTCAGCGCCATCAATGATACTAACTGCTTCTTTGGTCGCCTCATCATGGACAGCCCCGCGTCGCATTACACGATGGTGGACCTGGACGAAATCCGCATCTGGGAAGGCCAACTGGACGATGCCGCACTCACGAATCACAGTCTGGCAGGCTCGTCACAGGTTCTGATCCGCAACGGCCAGAGCGTGCAATTCAATCTCGGCGGCACAATCCCCGTCGGCCAACCGCGCATCACCAGCGCCTTCGTATCCGGCATGGATCTCAACCTCATCGGCACCGGCGGCGTGGCGAGCGCCACGTTCTGGTTGCGCTCCAGCACCGAGGTTGAACAACCAATCACCAACTGGTCATACCTTGCTACGAATAACTTCGACGGTGGTGGCAACTTCAATTTCACAACCCCGTACACAAACAACGAGGCAAAGCGGTTCTACCGAATACACATTCCGTAATAGGCTACTGCCAACGCTACCGACTGACTTTGAAAACGGGCGACACAGCTTTGATATCCTGTAACCGCGGCATCTTACAGAGCGGCATCAAGCCGACTCCACAGTTTTTGAAGAATCCAAAAAATCGAGTGATTTGGGTGCGTGTGATTAGATAAGGACGCGTGGTACTATCTCAAGTCTGTGATGCACTTCTAGCACAGAGGGCGTGAAACGTAAGTAGCTCGAAGGCGAGCCGAGGTAGCCTGACAAGGTGTCCCTAAGCGCGTGACAATCTGTGATACCTCGGGAACCAAGCAAAGGAAAGCTCCACCACCCAGCCTCTCGGCACCAAGACACATCCCCGTTTGGCTTTCTCGCGTGGTTGATCACTTCCAGTTTCACTCAATGTTGCGGCGCACCGGTCGTCGGTTGCTCGAACGTCTAGCCCTGATTGGTGCAGCCGGCAATCGTTGCATTACTAGTCGCC
>SCTL01000082.1 GCA_004297495.1 Verrucomicrobiota bacterium | reverse complement strand
CACAACCGTCTTTTCAACCTTCACGACTTCCGCCGGGCTATACCGAACCGCTGCCGGTGCCGCCGCATTACCAAGCGGGGTGACGGAGAAGGTTTTTACAATCTGGCCGTAGTCCGCGCCCGTTCCAAAACTGCGCTCGAAAGCATCAGGATAGGCCGCCAGCGCATCGGATGAAATCTGCGGACGCATTGCCAGTCGGGAAGCTAGATCGTCCATGAACATCTTTGCGTGGTAGGCGTCCCGCTTGCCGACAATGAAAGAAGGAATCAGCTTGGTATCAGCGTCCAGCGCGATGAATGTCCACACGTCGCCATAAGCCCCAACCCGGCCAGCGTTCTTTTTCTTTGCGCCAATGAATCCCCAAATCTCGTCAATCTCGACGTTGCGGCAATTCAGTTTGCGCATCTTCTCATCCATGATGAAATGGCAGGCATCACCCACGCGCCGATTCAGGCTCATTATCGTGTTCTGATTGACGCCGGTAATACGCTCGACTGCGCGGATGCTCGCACCTTCTGCCAGCATCGAAATCACGGCGACTTTCTTTTCGGTTTTCAGGATGTTTGCCATAGGTCGTTAAATTGTTCTGGACATATTTGTAATACATCAATAGTCTCTTTGCAAGAACTATTTTGGTATTACATCAATTATTTATGTCAGGCAAAGTCGGCAGACCGAAGAAGGCAAAGCACGAATCGAGAGCACCAGGCATCTCCGTGCGCCTTACGGCTGATGAACGAAAACCAATAGATAGCGCGGTAAAGCTTTCAGGATTAAGCCAGTCGGACTGGGCCAGAAAATCCTTGCTTTACGTCGCCTCTAAGGGTATTCGTATTACGTGAATTGAGTGGAACAGGTGGGGGTCGGACCCACATCTCCGGGGTGTAAAGCACCGGCGGTTTAACCGATTAACCTACTGTCCCGTCTCTCTCCGCCTGCGGGCCGTGTGATTATCTCTTTCCGGGAAAACGTCACACGGCCCGGTGTCTTTTTACTCTCTGTTTGAGCGTGCCGGGTCATCGTCCGGCTATCGTTGCGCTGGTTCGTGGGCGGCTTACCCATCTTGCGCTCTGGTAGTCCTGAGCATATTGAGTTTGGTTTTCAATGGGCGCTTTAGCGCCAAATCTGTGCGACTGAGATGTCCAGCTAATGTCATTTTGCCTTCTCGTAAAGTGTTAGACCCCCGATTTTAGGTCTGCGGACAATCTCCTTGGTCTGACACAACTGGTATAGCGCGCCAGTAATGACGTTTCGATTAAGGCCTATGAGAATCTTCGGGAACTGTATCTCCAATTGCTCACGGACATGCTTCAAAGAGAATGGCCCTTCAATCTGCTTGATGATTGCTCGAATGGCATCATAGGGTCTTTCTGGCTGTTCGCTCTGAATATCAAAAGAGAGTTTAATGGAGTCAGAACCTCCAACCAGTTGAATTGAACGAAGAATAGCTTGGCGATCTCGTTCAATGGCGTCTTTCTGCTTATCCAAATCTGCGAGCTTACGCCGCAGACCTTGAATGGCCTCTGTATTAGGATTCGCAGTCACAGAGCAATACTGACGCTTACAGAGCGTTCTGTCAAGTGTTACAGAGCAAATTCTCCGTGCCCGCTCTGTAAGCAAATATGGCTAGGGAGAAATCAAATTAAGGCACTACCGGTTTGGCTGCATCCATGTCAGAGTAGTATGACCGTGCGCACTAGCGTCCCACCCGTAAACAAGAACTGTCACACTGCCCGCCACCAGCTTCATGCAGCCCACAAGAAAAAGGGTGAGCACGACTGAGACAAATGGCTGCTGCGTCGCCAACGTGATGTAAGGAGCAACACACAAAGATGGAATAATCGTGAAAAACGCGAGAGCCGGAGCCATGAAGTCGTGCGCATCGTTGAAAGCAAGGCACAGCACTGAGAAAACAGCCCATTGGCATAGGAGTGCCACCCACAAAAATAACATCCACCAGCGCCAAACTCCTGCCGGGCTTTTAGGCCTTTGGACGGCAATGCGGGTAAAGTCCCTCCGGAATGCATGCACCACGAAACTGGTGCAGCTCACAAAAAAACAGCAAAGCGCAATGAACCGTCCATCGGGTGAGTGCCAAAATAAAACGGCAGGCAGAGGCAAGAGTAGCCAAAGCAACCAAGCGGGCCACAATAAAAACACAACATTTCGTATTGATCTCATCAACACTATCCTTAAACGACCTCGGGTTCTATTATACACATGGCGTAGTGTCACCTGACGACCCAAGCTCAGCGACCCAGCATCCGCTGAGCGGTGCAGCGAGACTGTTGTTCCATCTGCGCACGGGACGCAACGACTGCAACCGCGACGCTCCCGCCGGGTTCGCTGCAGCGCCTTGGTTAGGCGACATGTTAGCTCCGTCCAAGTTACTCCTTGAAGCGTTCAGCCTTCCAGTCTGTAGAGGAGGTTTTCCCGGACGATTCTGTTTTAAGCGTTCCCTTGATGGTAGCACCGTTGATCTTACCTTCGTAGCTCAACGTGACGCCTCCGTTCACCACCTTAAAAGAAATCTCGTTCTTCTGAAGCTTCGCCTCCTTGATTGGCCATGTCGCAGCCGCTCCGTTCACGGCGCTGACACGGCTGAGCGTGCCGGCCAACGTGCCGCTCGCCAGTTTAAGTGTCAGCTTGTTCTCCGAGGGATGGTTCTGGGGGTTGGTGCTGGAAATGGTGACTTTCCATGTGCCTGTGGGATCGGCAGTTGACTTATCTTCGGCTGCGGTGGTGCGGAGCGTCAAGCAGGTAAGAGCAATCGTCAGTGTTAAGGTCGTCAAGCAAATGCTCGTTCGTAGTTTCATAGATTTCCCGTGGTTAAGTGCGTGTGATAATCACACTTCTATTCTGACCGTGCGGCGATCAAACCCTCACGTTCGATGTCGCCTAACGACCCAAGCTCAGCGACCCGGCGCACGGGACGCAACGATGGCAAGCGCGACGCTGCCGCCGGGTTCGCTGCAGCGCATGGTTAGGCGATTTAGAAATAATATCCATGTCAAATAGTGCCTGCATGAACTGCCCTGTATATAATCGTCGCATCGGCTGCGATGTGGGCAAGAATGGGGAGCGCCAGACCGCCTGACCAGGAGCGCAGGCAACCGACAGCAAGACCAAAATCCGCGGCTGCACTTGCGCCAAGGATGCCTGAGATGCCAGACGGCAAGACCAGTAAATGACCGATGCCAAAAATAAATGCTGACACCAGTATAGCGCCCCATCGCCCCCAGATTGAATCCAATGAGTCAAACAGCACGCCTCGGAAGACAAACTCTTGGACGGTTGCGTTGATTATTGAGAATAAAGCGCCCGCAATTAACGCCCCGCAGGACTGCTGAAAAGGCAGCATATGCCCTAAGCCGCCGGGAAAATGAGGCTGCGAAATCAGCACAAGCACCGTCATTGTCAGCACAATAATCAGAAGCGTCGCGGCTACCGTTGCCGGTGTGATGCGGCCAAAGTGCAACCAACTGAACGAGCTCCGAAGAGAAGGGATGCACAGCATGACGGCAAAGTAGCCGAGTAACGGAGCGAGCCACGGAGCGAGCCAGGGCCAAGGCCAGTCAAGCAAAGCGGGCACAGCAGTGGTGCATAGCAGCACAATAAGAAAGACAAAGCCGTGGATGATTCGCTGATGCTTCGTTGGAGCATGGTCTAGCTCGCTCATGTGTGTATAGTCGCCCAACGTCCAGAGCTCAGGCACGCGGGACGGATGACGCCCTGGGTGATAGCGGAACTGAGAGCGCCATCCCGCGTTGCCTGCAGCGATTTGTTAGACGGCAAAGCTCTCATAAATCTATAACGAATACAATAAGAGCAAGCACACCTGCTCCCCAAAACAAAAACTGTGCAATCGTAACCGGCGCTGTCCGTCCGGCAATCTCATCTGCAGCCGAACGCTCGCGCGTCTTCCAATAACTCATCCACTGCTCTGTCTCTGCCTGCGGAACAACAATAGGCTTCCCGCTTCGGAATCGGAATCGTGCCTGTGAAAACGGTGACAGCCAGGGAAATCCCAGACTGCTCGCGCCGTCGTGCAAAAAATGCAGGAGAACGCCGGATGTAATCAGAGCAACCGTGTAGCTGACCCGATCTGGCATCAAAATCTTGGCAGCCACAAAACTCGCCACTGCGACAAAAGGCAAAAGTAGCAATGGATGGTGTCCGACAACCCAGTGTGAAACGAGCCGATACCGTCGTCGGAGAAAAAGGTAAGGAATCATATCTGCATCTGGAAAATGGGTCGAGAAGATGGAAAGGAACAGAAACAACGCACTAAACCGCTGCCCAGCAAACCAAGACCACGCCACATAGTTAAAGCATCCCAGCGCCATATCCACACCGAACAGAATCCTGACTGGTATTGATAACATGCGTGTCTTGCCGCCTAACGTATAAAGCTCAGCGACCCGGCGCACGGGACGCGTTGATTGCAACCGCGACGCCCCCGCCGGGTTCGCTGCAGCGCATGGTTAGACGGCTTGGCCGAAGTTTCAAGGGTCGCCGCTGCCCTTAGAAACGGTATCTTGCAATAAATCATAAGTCTCGAATCCTTGAGTCGTGGAATAAGTGATCTGCTGATTCCCTGCACCAAACCTGAACTCCACATTCGTGCCGTTCTGCGGCCATGGTATTGCCTTCCATTCCCGATCACGGATAATCGTGTGTGGATCGAAGACGTAGAGGTGGAAGGAGAGGTCATACTCCGACCGGTGGCTCGGACCTCCACGATAGTTGGAGGAATGACGGCTGAGCGCAAGCCAGAGATTCGTCTTCATCACCGCACGCACGTCGTAGTAACCAGCACGCCAAAGCGTGTCATGATACGTGTGATAATCTTCACAATGCTTCTTGAGAAACGTCAGGCTTTCGATCCTGGTGCGTCGGCCCGACTGGTCCTCGATAAAGTAACTGAACTTCCAAGCATCTTTTGTAACGCTGCCGCCCGCATAGCAGGGCTGGAGCAGCGCCCACGAGGCGATGCCGGTGTCTGACTGGAACAAGCGTTCGACGATATTTGTCCCGTTGCCGGGCCGAACAGCGATGAGGTGTTTATCGTTGTATGGCCACGCCGCGCATCCTGTTAGAAGCACGACGCAGAACAAGTTTGGTAATAGAATTTCGTATTTCGGCGTGCGCATATGACACTCTTGCCGTCTAACGACCCAAGCTCAGCGACGGCGGCCACAAGACGCGTCGATTGCAACAGTGACGCGATGCCGCCGTTCGCTGCAGCGCATGGTTAGGTGGCAATGGTCTCATCTGTCAAATCTCACTTCCGCTTCCGCTTTTTAAGCTCTTGGAAGACTCCGACATAGACTGCGCTCATAAGCAATAAAGGACAGACGATGATACCTATGGTCTTTAGATTTGAATCGCTAGGCTGATGTGCGACTAACTTCCATACTCCAAGGCCGACAAGGACTCCGCCCAAAATGGTAAAACAAACCAGTAACAGGATAAGCTCCCGTCTGGTCATTTCTTTCAACGGCTTGCCTGGAGTGATTGGTGCGGGCATAAGCTCGCTGCCGCCTAACGACCCAAGCTCAGCCACGCCGGGCCAGTGGAGGTGAACCGCGCAGCGGAACTGCCAGCGCCATCCGGCGTTGGCTGTAGCGCATGGTTAGACGGCTTTCGTGGACATGCACAACGCTCGCCTGTCCTCACGTCCGAGAGTGACCAAGTGCCGTAAAACGGATTATACCAAAGCCTCAAATGGTCGCCTCGGTCCTTGAATGTAAATCGAAATGATGTGAGAGGCTTCCCATCAAGCTGAATCTTGACCACATGATTCGTGGCGAGTGAAAGATTGGTGAACACCCCTGATGCATTGGTCGAAATGGGGATGGCTGGCAAGCTGTCTATCTGAACCGTGAAGATGCTGCGCTCGGTAGCGCCTGTGTCGTTCGCCTTCCAACTCTCTCCTTTGGAAATCGCCTGAACGCAAACCCTGCCCATACTCTCGACTGCCAGTGCGCTGACAGCACTGGCTAGGCATACGACCATCAAGAGCATCTTCGTGAATGGTGTTTGGAATCTCATGACGCGTCGAAGCCGTCTAACGACCCAAGCTCAGCGACCCAGCACACGGGACGCAACGATTGCAAACCGCGACGCCATGCCGGGTTCGCTGCAGCGCATGGTTAGGCCACGTCGTTCTCATGTGACATCTTCTTGAACGCGCCAAACATCTCAAGCATCTGCTCACTCATGCCGGACACCATGCCGTGTGCTCCGGGCACATCTACGCTGGCCAACTCCACGTCAGATGCGCCGACCTGATAACCCATCGTGTAACCCTCGGTCCAAGCTGTCTGCTCCGAATGACTGACGCACTCTGCGGGTAAAGAAGGAATCTGACTCGGTGACTGTCTCTCGCCTGCTAATGGCGAACCGCTAGCAGCGCGGTCATTCGCTCCGCGCCGAAAACCTTGGTTGAAGACGTTTGTGAGTTTGGTCTTGTCCATTGTTGGTGTGGTCGAGTGGCCTAACGACCCAAGCTCAGCGACCCGGCGCACGGGACGCAACGATGGCAACCGCGACGCCCCCGCCGGGTTCGCGGCAGCGCAGGGTTAGGCGTTGTTTTCTCTCTTCTTTCCATATCGTGTGACCATGAAATCTGCCCAAAGTAAAAAAAGGCAACCGACTGCGAACTGTCCGAAAATAGTAAGTGGATTCTGGGCTGTCGAAAAGAATGGAAGCAACGTCGAATATCGAATCTCAAAAGTGGAGCCGATGGCAAATGGCGGCGTGAACGCTGGATGGTCTGGGCCACCTTCACCTGTGTAGGCACGACCACCAACCTCGTAGCGATAATAAAGTGTGCCCCGGCTGCCAGGATGTATCTCCGTAATCGTTGCCATCGTGCGGCCCTCGTGCGACATAATCGCGAGATTCCTGAAGCCGCCAAGAAGCATAATGAAAACAAAAAAAAGCGGAATACCCACACCGGCGAAGAAGTGCCGCTGAGAAAGCCAACGTCTTACAATGGGTGGAAGCGGGGATGGCATACAACACCTAACGCTCCAAGTTCAGCGACCCAGCAGCCGCGAAGCGGTGCCGCGAGACTGTTGTTCCATCTGCGCACGGGACGCAACGATGGCCACCGCGACGCTCCCGCCGGGTTCGCGGCAGCATTTGGTTAGGCCACGTCATCATCAACAAACTTGTGTGAGTAATCAATCCGTGCCATCCAAATCGCACACGCTATGGGCAGCAAGATGCGGAGTGCGACTCCCAAACTGAACCCATCAAGAACAAGGCGACGAATGCTCAATCCGCAAATGGCCGCGAAGACTAGCACGCCGAGCCACTTGATGGCGGGAATGCGCAACCAAAGGAGAACGCCACACAGAATCGAAGCTGCAGCAATGCCGGTAATCCACGGCAACGTGGCAGCGGGTAGTCCTGCACGTCCCCACCACAAGTAAATGCCACCGGCGACTGCGATGATAGCCATGTGGTCTGCATCTTTCGCGTCTCTGGTCGGAACTCTGAGAACTGGTGGTTTCATGGGCGCGTGCGGAGTGGCCTAACGACCCAAGCTCAGCGACCCGGCGCACGGGACGCACGGATTGCAACCGCGACGCTCACGCCGGGTTCGCTGTAGCGCATGGTTAGACCACGTCTTCATTCAATCTTTGCTGTCTGCGGCGGCGACAAGAGATGCAACACAAGCTCGTGCAGACCATGACACATAAAAGTGCGGTCGTCACCGCTGATGCATGTGGCATCTGTGGCGTTGACAGCGAGCGTGACTGCGGGCTGCGGACTATCACGCGTGTAAATCTCCACTCTCCGCCAGCCTGACGACTCCCAAAACACATAAGGCTCTGCCGTCTCAATCATCCTGTCCCAAATCCACGTAACGTCGGACGTGTTCGTCGCGACTCTGCCGCTGGTGAAAGAAGGCTCGTCGCCAATGAATCTGAAATACGCGATGGACTCTGGCGTAACTCCACGCTGACGCAACACCGTTGCAAGTGTAATGCCGCGAGGACGCTGTCGTCCATCGGACGGCCAATGATACTCGCCTTGCTTGTAACCAACCGAATAGACAAGCGCGAGCGCAACGATGAGTCCGATTGAAAGGACTATGCGTGTTCGAGTTCTCATGCGTGAAGTGGTCTAACGACCCAAGCTCAGCGACCCGGCGCACGGGACGCAACGATTGCAACCGCGACGCTCCCGCCGGGTTCGCTGCAGCGCATGGTTAGGCCACGTATTCATCGATACATCACAATACCATTCCGACTGATGAGCAGAGGCTCGGATACAGTATAACGCTGTCCTGCTCTCCAAGCTCGGGTGCGCATGACGACCTGAAACCTGCCGTCGTCTCGGTATAGCCACTCTACTGGCGTCGTCTCGTAACGCTCGTAGTCCGTCCGTGGACGACCCCATACCCCAAAATTACCGCCCTCCACTCCACTGGCATCAACGGCTAAATACGTGGCGTTCGTTTGCCGAAGAAACACAAAAATGACCGACCTCTTGGGTTGAGCGATGGAAACTGCAAGTGCCGTCCGATTGGAATTCCAGAGTCCCGACTCCAACGCCCTGACCAACTGATTCGTGGCAATCTCTCTGGGCATGGACTTCTGAGCGGCGGCAAATAGTGCGGGATCAGTACGCGACTCGCCAGCCAATGCGGAAGCAGCGGCAATCAGGGCAAGTAGGATGGAGAGAGTAGCGCGCATAGTGGCCTAACGACCCAAGCTCAGCGACCCGGCGCACGGGACGCAATGATTGCAACCGCGACGCTCCCGCCGGGTTCGCTGCAGCGCATGGTTAGACGGCGTGGTCTGTGACTCTCTCATCTGTCTCACCAAAACTTCCACTTCGGCTTCTTGCCAATGGTGAGCGTGCGCACAATCTCCTGCGCCTCGCGCACCTCTATCGGGTCAGGGTCGGTCGGGCAGATGTGCGTGACCATGATGAAGTCTCTGCCGTTCGAGAGATGCCACATCTGAATCCTCGGGTTTTCGGACGAGCGGAAAACTGCCGTGCCCAACGTGCCGAACGCGCACGGACTACTCGACGACTCGACCAAATCTCCAAAGTCATGCTTCTCTCCAAACTCCTCAGCCATGCGCTTCAGGTCGTCGGCGCTCGGATTCGGAATCGCGCCGCCCTTGTATTCCGCCCAGGAAATCTGAAGCGGGCCGGGCGTCTCGCTCAACTCTCGGCAATAAGTCGGCGGGCCATCCGGATTATCGTAATCCGACCATCCCTTCGGAAGCTTTATGTCGAGACTCATGGCGGACTCTGAATGACGGACAACATATGCAACTGCAACGACTGCGACAACGAACAACCCAACTCCGCACAGAATAATGGCTCGCCTTTTCACGGGACGCGCGAACGCCGTCTAACAGTTATTCGACCGCAGATTGCGGTATATCAAGGTTGTCATGGATTGGTTGTAATTGAGGCTTTCAGTCGGGTCAACAAGGGTTTATCGGTTTTTCATCCATGAATATTGAAACGGGAAAAGCCGCCCAGCGCGGGCGGCGGCGTTTGGGCAAGCTGGTGCTG
>SCTL01000081.1 GCA_004297495.1 Verrucomicrobiota bacterium | reverse complement strand
ACGCTGGGCTTGCCGCGCACGAGCCATTCCGCCAACGGCCAGACGAAGGAGGCGACGGCGGTTGCAATGGTCGTGGTCATGAACGCGTTGGCTGCGACGCCGTCCGCGGCGACCGCGCTGCCGGCATTGAAGCCGTACCAACCGACCCACAACATGCCCGTGCCGATCGCGCAGAGCACCATGCTGTGCGGTGCCATGTTCTCCTTGCCGAAGCCGAGGCGCTTGCCAAGGATCAAGCAGAGGATCAACGCGGACCAACCGGAGGACATGTGCACGACCGTGCCGCCGGCGAAGTCAATGGCGTGGATTGAAGCCTTCGCGTTCCAGACGCCGTTCATGCAACCGTTGATGCCCCAGACCATGTGGGCCAGCGGGAAATAAACGACCAGCATCCAGATGCCGACGAACAGCAGAATCGCGCTGAACTTCATGCGTTCAGCAATCGCGCCCAGGATCAGGGCCGGCGTGATGATGGCGAACATGAGTTGATACATGGAGAACACGTTCTGAGAAACCCAGTAGGCGTAGTTCCCGTTCGGCGCGGAGGTGACATCCTTCAACATGCCATTGGCGGTGTAGCTGCCAACAACACCTTTGATCACATCTTCCTTCGCAATGTTGTCGCCACCCGATCCGGAGAACACGGTGCTGTAACCAAACACGACCCAGAGAATCGTCACCAAGCCGGCGATGCCGAAGCATTGCGCGATGACGGAGAGAATGTTCTTACGACGAACCAAGCCACCGTAGAACAGGAACAGTCCCGGCAGTGTCATGAACAGGACCAGCGCCGCGCTGGTCATCATCCACGCGTTATGGCCGGGGCCGGAATTGCTCGCGGCCACCGTGGTCAGGCCGGTGGGAATGTTGCCATTCGTGTCTTTCAAAACGGCGGAGGGATCGCCGTTGGCAATGTAGGCCTCCAAGCCAGCCAGGCGCTGCTCAATGGTCGGCTGGGGTGGAGTTGGTGCCGGCGCATCCGCCGCGCGAAGCAGCGTGCCCGAAGTGACCGCGATCAAAGTGAGAGTCAGTAGGAATCGTTTCATGTTGGATATTATTTGTCGGTTGAAATCGTTGAAATTAAACCGCGGAGTCTCCCTTTTCTTCGGTGCGAATGCGCACCGCCTGTTCAACGCCGGAAACAAAAACTTTTCCGTCGCCAATCTTGCCCGTCTTGGCGGACTTGACGATGGCCGCGACAGCGGCGTCCACCTGGGCGTCGCCCACGACGAGTTCGACTTTGATCTTCGGCAGAAAGTCCACCGTGTATTCGCTGCCGCGGTAGATTTCGGTGTGCCCCTTTTGCCGGCCGAAGCCTTTGACCTCCGTGACGGTCATTCCCTCGATGCCGATTTCTCCCAGGGCGTCTTTGACCTCTTCCAGTTTGAAGGGTTTGATGATCGCTTCAATTTTCTTCATTTAGGTTTTGTTCGCTTATTGATGCAGGGTGGATGCCGAGCCAATCCGCCTGCATGTTTCAATGGACGTGTTTCACAGGGCCGGCACACTTGTCCAAGCAACGCCGATGCCACTCCATGCATTTCGTTCATCACAATGTTGAATCACCTGAGTTCATTGCAAAACCGTCAAGTTTTGTGAGGCCCTTCCTGATACGTTGCTGAATCAATTTGCACATGAAGGTTAATTGCGGTCAGCAACGAACGGCGGATTTAGGCTGGCGGAAGGCGGGAAGCAGAGTGGAAAGCTTGCGCAGATTTGCCACGCTCAAGCGCGGTGGCGCTGCTGATGGAATGACTAACTGTGGATCACCAGTTGAATATTATCCGGCAGTTTCGCGGCCACTTCCGTAACCACGTTGCCCTTGAGCAAGGCGACCAGTCTCCGCCGATGGGGCGCTCCCAACATCAGAATTTCAACACCCAATGTGGCGGCCATGTCCAGAATCGTGTCCGCCGGACTCTCGCTGACTAGGTAGACCGGCACAACCGGCACTTTGAACTCATTGCCCATGTCCAACATCCCGTACATGATCTGTGCCGCCTGACTATCGTCCTGCCAGCGCGGGCGCTCGGCGTTGGCAAGTGGCCCGGGCAAATTCACCGCGAGTTCCTTGATGCAAAGAACGTAAAGCGTTCCTTGCCGCAGCCGCGCTTCCTCCAGCGCAAACCGGAGCACGGGTGTGATGCCGCGCGCCGCCACCAGGATTGACTGGCCCGGCGACAGGTTCGGCTGGAAATTTTGTTTCAAGTCCGGGTTGACCGCCGCGGCGAGTTCGCGCTTGATGATGATCGTTTCAAAACCCGCGTGCTTCATCGCCCACCAGCGTAACGCGAATCCGATTCCCAGAACACACGCGGCGAAGAACAGCGCCGCCGGTTTCGTTTTTGCGATGGTGATCTCGACGCTGAACAGGATCGCGAATGTGACGAACATCACGGAGCGCTCCCTCCAGTTCAAGCCGAGCCGTTTATTGAAGCAGCACGAGCCCAAATTGACCGTGATGGCGCCGACCACGCCAATCGCGTACATGTCCGCCAGCGAATCCAGATCGTCCGACAACACGACCAGAATCACCGGCAACATCACCGAGACCGCCAGCGGCAGCCACGGCACGCCGTGCGAATTCAGCCTGGCAAACGGCTGCGGCATCTCGCGGTCGCGCGCCAGCATGTAGAGCAAGCCGATCATCGCGCCAAGGGCCGTGTTCACTGCGCTCAATAGCAAGAGCCCGACAACGATGCCGATGGCCACGCCAAAAATCTGGCCGAAGTGGGGACCGAACTGCAACTCGCCGTAATGCTCGCCGAGATAGCGAAGCATGTCGGTGTAACGATTTCTGATCGTGTCGCTCAAATCCTGGGGCAACGAAAGCATCGCCCAACCGAGCAAGACCGTGCCGACCACCACTTCGATCGCCACCGGCCAGATCGCTCTTTGCGCGGTACGGGCAACTTTCGGATCCTCCGGGGTCGCGCCAAAGTCGAGCTTCATCACGCCGGTCAGATTCGCGATAGCCTCCACGCCGCTCAACGCAAGGATGACGCCGACGAACGCCACCCAGTTCTTGCTAAATTTCGCGTGCGTCGGTTCGAGGTGGACCAGAGTCAGATGCGGGGCACTCAACGCAATGATCGCCACGACCACGATGACCGTCGGCAAGGCCAGCGTCACGGCAACGCTGCCCGAATGCTTGGGTCCGAAGTAATTGA
>SCTL01000909.1 GCA_004297495.1 Verrucomicrobiota bacterium | reverse complement strand
TATCACAGCTGGGGTTCTTTCCGTTTGCATTCGCGTTTCTGGCGAACCGCCCGATTGACGGAAATGTTGCCGCACATCTTTCATCAACCGTAGTCGAGAGTTTTGGCTTTGGGTCTGTAATGGAAAAAGAGCAAGCCGCCCTTCGTAATGTCGAGGCTCAACTCAAGAATCCAGAAATTCCAAATCACGGGCGTGCGTGGTTGGAGCAGCTCAAGCTCAATATCCAAGAAGCGATAAAGACTTCGCCATGGCAGGGTGGTGACAACGAACATCTTGGTTGGTCTTGATTTGACTGCGACTCCTCACCCCGGCCCTCTCCTCATCGGATGAGGAGAGGGAGAACTATTTTGTGGGACGTTTACCCGGGGCTGCGCTCGCCGACTCGCTGACCCCGGGCTATTATCTTTCGCCCACTACGGGGCTTTAAATTTGCATCTGCCTCCATCTGCGGTCAAAGCCCCATCGTCAACACCACGCGGAAGCGGGCTTTGCCGCTCATCATGCGGTCGTAGGCTTCGGGGGCTTGGGCCAGCGGATAAACTTCGTTCATGGAACGCACGCCGGTTAGGACGCTGAACTTGAGCGTGTCTTGCGAGTCCACTGCCGTGCCGGAATACCAGCCTTTCACCGAGCGGCGTCCGCCGATGAGGATCAGTGGATTCACCTGCATGGACATCGCCGCGCCGATGACGAGGAGCGTGCCGTTGACGGCGAGGCCGCCTTGCACGGCGCTCATGGCGTCGCCGGCGGTGACGGTGGCGAGAATGGTTTTTGCGCCGCCGAGTTTCTGGAGTTCCGCCGCAGGATCGCCGGCCTGGCTGTCAATGTATCGCCACGCGCCGAGTTTTTGCGCGAGTGGTGCTTTGTCCGGTCCGCGCGCGATGGCGACGGTTTTGAATCCCATCTTCGCGGCGTATTGCACGCCGAGATGGCCGAGGCCGCCGAGGCCGAGAATCGCCACGAGATCGCCGGGCCGGGCGTTGCTGTTGCGCAGGGCGTTGTAAGTGGTGATGCCGGCGCACATCAGCGGCGCGGCGTCCACGGGCGAGAGATCGTCCGGCACGAGCGCCACGGCGATGGCGGGCGCAATCATGTATTCAGCGTAACCGCCGTCGAATGAAATGCCGGTGATCTGGAGATTGACGGTGCAGCCGAAGAAGTCGCCGTTGCGACAGTTATCGCAATGGCCGCAGTGACCGCCGTGCCAGCCGACGCCGACGCGCTGGCCGGGTTGCCATTGCGTGACGCCGTCGCCCACGGCGTCCACCACGCCCACGACTTCGTGGCCGGGCACGCGCGGGTAAGCGATGCCGGGCCAGTGGCCTTCCTTCACGAGCGAATCGCTGTGGCAGATGCCGCAGGCCTGGACTTTGATGCGGACTTGTCCCGCGCCGGGCGAGGGAATTTCGCGTTCGACGATTTCAAACGGTCCGCCGGGGCGGGTGACTTGGGCAGCGCGCATCTTGGGCATAATGAAATCTCCGGGTTGCATCCTCATCGCGAGGATGTTTGGGAATTTGTACCGAACTGCGCGAGTGGCAAATGAGAATTTCGGCTGCGCTCCTGCGTGTCTGGGTTTCTCGCGTCCATCCGTCTTTAGCGACGCTCTGCCGAGACGCCGCCACGGTCCAGTAGCGGCGCGTCGGCAGACCGCCGCCATTGTGAATCAGCCACTTAGGCCGCAAAACACACCTCTGCCAGGGAGTTTTCCAGACCTTGTTTGATTGTACAAGCTCCACCCGGGAGTTTTTTGGACCTCGTCTGCGTGTACGGACATCAGAACGATGCCAGATGGACCTTGTCGGAAAAGTTTTGCTCATCCGGGAACTTTTTTGGTGTCTGTACGGTTTTACAAGGTCCGCCCGGGAATTTTTTGGACGTTGTTTTGCCGTACGGACTCCATCCGGAAGTTTTTTAGACCTCGTACAGCCGAACAAGGTCTGTCCGGGAATCGGCTGGAGCAGATTCCTCCAGTTTGGGTCTGGGATGAAACAGCGCGGAATGGAGTCGGTCAGCATGAACCCAACGCGGAGCGAGATACGGCGCGGGACTCCGTCCGCGCCCGCGTTACTGGTATTCGCTTCCTACGCGATTTGGTTCTATTTCGCCGCGAGCGCGGCTTCGACGGCTTTGGTCAATTCCTCCGACTCCGGCGTGACCTTTGACTCGAAGCGGTGGAGGATTTTGCCGTCCTTGCCGATGAGGAATTTGTTGAAGTTCCATTTGATGTTTCCCGGGAACGGCGATTTTTCGCCCGCGAGCGCGACGTAGAGCGGATGCCGGTTTTCGCCGTTCACGTCAATCTTGTCGAAGAGCGGGAACGTGACACTGAATTTGCTGGAGCAAAATTGTTTGATCTCCTCGTTCGTGCCCGGCTCCTGTCCGCCGAACTGGTTGCACGGAAAGCCGAGGATGACGAAGCCCTTGTCCTTGTATTTTTCATAGGCGGCTTCGAGCCCGGTGTATTGCTTCGTGAAGCCGCACTTGGAGGCGACGTTGACGATGAGCAACACCTTGCCCTTGTAAGCGGCGAGTGTGGTGTCCTTGCCGTCAATGTCCTTGAGCTTGATGTCGTAGAGCGATTCGGCGTGGGCGGCGATGGTGGTCATGGCGATGAGCGATGCGAACAGGGCAATGATTTTCATAAGTGAATTATTGCTGGTGAACCGGCGTTGTCAAATCAGAGTCAAAGATAATATGAACCCCTTGGAACAGCGAGATCGGTGAAGCATCGCGTGACACGCCCGGGTTTCCTTTCTCGGTTCTGGGGTATTTCGCGGTTAAAGCTTTTTGATTTCGCG
>SCTL01000908.1 GCA_004297495.1 Verrucomicrobiota bacterium | reverse complement strand
GCGGCGGCGATGTTGTTCGAGCAAATCGTCACGTAATCAGCGCTCACGTCGTTGTAGTTGATGACATTCGAGGCGACAGCCAACAGCAGCGTGACGGCGTCGGCGTTTGTCACCGAGATGGAACTGCCCGTGGTGCTCACCGCGCCGCCTTCCGCCAACACGCGCAAGCGGGCATCGTAGCGGACGGCGTTGGTGCAACCGGTGTTGTAGTAGCGAGCGTCGCCGTTGTTGATGACGTTGGCGTGCATCACGAGGTCGTTGCCCACGGTGTAATTCGAGGATGTTTGCAGCGTGCTGAACGTGGCGGTGAAAGTAATCTTCGCCGACTGGCTGGCAGTGAGCCGGATGACAATGACCTTGTTGCTCGGCGCGCTGGCAAAATAATCGCGATTGTAGCTCACGCCGCTGTAATCGTATTTCACGTTGACCGTCGCATTGCTCAAGTTGAGCGAGCGCTGATAACTGGCGAGCCCGCTGTGCGGAAACGCGAGGTTCAGCGTCCCCGCCGGTTGATACGCGGGCTGGCGCAGCGGGAGACTCATGAAATTCGCCGAGCAGGCGGTCCAAAAATTCGCCTGTCCGCTCGCCATGTTGAAAATGTTCGACTGCAAGTTGGCGAGATAGCTCGCGCCGTTCGGATGCGAATAATCGTGCGGTTGCCCGGTCCAGATGGTGTCCTCGTTGAATTGAACCTGCTCGCTGCCCACTCCGCCGTAAATCATCGCGGCGAGCCTGCCGTTGCCGAGGGGCAGCGACTCCTGAAACCACGTCGTCGTGTTGCCGGGCAACGGGGCGTTCGTGAACCAAATGGACATCGGCCCCGGGTCCGCGCGAAGCAAACCCGGCGCAAAAACAAACACAAGACCAACCAAGAAACGCAGTCGCCGGCTCATCATTTTGTGGGTACGATAATTTGGATGAACTGCTCCGCCGGAACAAGCCGGTGAATGCCAAATCCCATATGGAAACTGACGTGCGTCCTTCCTCGTGCAGCGCTGGCGGAATTCCAGTTGGATTCAGTTCCGCGGGCTGCTAATTTCGCCGAGGTGACAACCTTTCAAATCATCTTCACGCCCGCGGGCGCGGCGGAACTGGCCCGGATGCCGAAGGAATTGCAGCTCCAGATTCTCGGCGAATTTCGCGGCCTGCCGCAACAGGTCGTCGGCACAGAGCTGGATGATTTCGGCAAGCTCGAACGCGGCGGGCGCATCCTGCACCGTTTTCGCGTCGGCGATTACCGGATTTATTTCGAGCGGCACGAACTCGGCGTGCTGGTGCATCGCGTGTTGAACCGCAACACGCTCAAGGATTTCATGTATCGCTCCGGCCTGAAGGTCGAGGAGGACGAGGCGCTCCAGCAGAACCCGAAATTCTGGGAAATGATCGAAGCCGCCAAGACCAGCGCGAAGAGTTAGTTGAGAGTTGAGGGTCGAGAGTTGAGAGATGGGGAAAGCAAAAGAGCCGCCGCAGATTTTTTCCGCCAGCGACTCTCAACTCTCAACCTTCAACTCTCAACTAAGTAACATCCTCGCCCAGTTCCACGTTCCAGTACGCCAGGTCAATGAAGTGTTTCCAACTGTCGTGCTGGTAGAGGGAGAAATTGATCTGCACGAACGGACGCCACTTGGGCCGCTTCGGTTTGCGGATCAAATGCATTCCGGCTTCCGTCGGCGTGTGATTGGACTTGCGCGTGTTGCACTCGATGCACGAGCACACGATGTTTTCCCACGAGGTCGGTCCGCCGCGATCGCGCGGCACGACGTGATCGAGGTTCAAATCCTTCCGGTCGAAGACGCGTCCGCAATACTGGCAGGTGTTTTTGTCGCGCTCGAAA
>SCTL01000907.1 GCA_004297495.1 Verrucomicrobiota bacterium | reverse complement strand
GTCAATATTGGAACCGGTGGGAATACCGAACTGGCCGGTACGATCGAGTTGCACGGCGATTGCCTCTTCAACGTCGGTGGCACATCCCTGACAATCTCTGGCCTCATCACAGGTGACGGCGGCTTGATCAAGAACGGCGGATCACCGTTGATCCTCACCAATGTCAACACCTACACCGGCGATACGCGCCTCAACACTGGCGTGATGCGGTTGAATGGAAACGGATCCATTACCGGAAGTTCAAACATAACGCTCGTCGGCGGGACCACGTTGAGCGTGACCGGACGTGTTGACAGCACGCTCACCCTGGTTGCTGGTCAAGCGCTGAAGGGCAACGGCACCGTGAATGGCACGCTCATCGCAGGCGCGAACTCAACAGTGTCGCCCGGCTTGGACGCGATCGGCGCGCTGACCGTGAGCAACGCAGTCACGTTGCTGGGAACCACCACCATGGAACTCAATGGCGACAGCGGCACCAACGACGTGCTGCGCAGCGACTCCTCCATCACATACGGTGGCACGCTCAGCCTGACAAACCTCGGTGGTCCGCTTACAAACGGGGCCAGTTTCAAGCTGTTCAGAGCCTCGAGCTATACAGGTACATTCAGCAGCCTTGCGCCGACGACGCCAGGGCCGGGACAAGCGTGGAACACCAACGCGCTGTCAACCACCGGCACGATCTCAGTGGTGGGACCGGCGACTATTGGCAGCATCACGCTGTCGGGAAGCACTCTGGTGATCAGCGGCTCGAACGGCGTGCCGTTGGGGACTTACTACATGCGGGCTTCGACCAACGTGACCGTGCCGTTGACCAATTGGACCCGGATCGCTACGAACACGTTTACCCCAAGCGGGAACTTCAGCTTCACAAATATCATCACCTCGGCTTTCCCCATGCGATTCTTCGCGCTTGAAATGCCTTGAGTTTTTGGTTGGGTAGGGTCACACCACCCCGTTCCTCATAGGGGAGCGGGGTGGGTTTATTTTCGAGACTGATACCGGACATCATGCGAAGAACCATTCTTGGGATCGAAAAAATATTCGCGGCTGCAATCATCCTCGGATCCGCAGTCGGATCGGTCGCGCAGCCTAGAATTGTTGCATACGTTCCGAACTGGGTGGATTTGGATTCATTTTCCCAAACCATAGATTACGCCAAGCTCACGCACATCAACGTCGCGTTTGAAAATCCGGTCAACGCGGAAGGCGACCTGTCGTTCAACCAAAAGAATTCGGCGCTGATTGCGAAAGCCCACACCAATAACGTCAAGGTTCTGATCTCCATCGGTGGCGGCTCTGCTTCGGAGGATCGGACTCTGCGGAGCCGTTATTTCCATCTGCTTAACGAGACCAACCGCGCGCCCTTCGCCGCCAAAGTTGCCGATTACGTTTCTCGTCGCGGGTTTGATGGTTTGGATGTGGACATCGAAGGGCCTTCGATCAACCAGGACTATGGAGCGTTCATTCAAGAACTGGCCAAGGCATTGAAACCAAAAGGCAAGTTGCTGACAGCGGCGCTTTCCAAAGGCTACGGCGGCGACAAAGTGCCCGCCTCAGTTTTTGAGCATTTGGATTTCATCAACATCATGGCCTACGACGGCGCGGGTTACTGGGATCCAAAATCTCCCGGCCAACACTCTTCCCTGGAGTTCGCCAAAGACAACGTCACGTATTGGCTCAATCGCGGTCTGCCGAAATCCAAAGCGGTGCTGGGCGTTCCATTCTACGGCTACGGGTTCGGCGAGGCCTTTCGCATGCGGGACTACTCCTACTCGGCGATAATCGCCGCCTATCCCGGAGCGGAGAAGGTTGACCAAGTTGGAAGCACGATCTGGTACAACGGAATTCCGACGATCAAGGCGAAGGCCAGCTACGTCCTCGATCAAGGACTCGACGGAATCATGATCTGGTCGCTGGATTACGATGTGAAGGGAGAACGGTCGCTGCTTGCGGCAATCCATGAAACTTTAGCCAGCTCTTCAGCTTCTCACTCCGGCAAAAAAGCCGAATTCAAAGTCGTCGCTTTTTACACGGGCAAGAACGATAGGGCCCACATCAGTTTTGTGCGTGAAGCGAACCTCTGGTTTTCAAAGATGGCCGCGCAATACAATTTCAGTTACGAATCCACAAGCGATTGGAGTGCTCTCAACACGGACTTCGTTTCCGGCTTTCAAGTTGTGCTCTTTCTGGATACCCGACCTGAAGATCCCGCCCAACGCGCGGCATTCAGGAAATACATGGAAAACGGCGGCGCATGGATGGGGTTTCATTTTGCCGGATTCGCAATGAGTCCTTCCGATTTTCCCCAGAACTGGGATTGGTATCATAATGATTTTTTGGGATCGGGTTCGTACTTAAGCAACACGTGGCGACCTAGCTCGGCGGTGTTACGGGTTGAAGACCGAAACCATCCGGCGACAAAAGATTTGCCGGAGACATTCAGCTCCGCTCCCAACGAATGGTATAGATGGTCGAATGACTTGCGGAAAAATCCGGATATAAAAATCCTCCTGTCCATTGATCCTACAAGCTTCCCACTCGGGACGGGACCCAAACCGCATGAAATCTGGCATGATGGTTATTACCCCGTCGTCTGGACCAACAAGCGTTATCGAATGATGTACGTGAACATGGGTCACAACGACATTGATTATGAAAACCGGACCGAGAAGGAATTGTCCCTTACCTTTGACAACGAGATTCAAAATAAGTTGATCGTTGACGGGTTGCTCTGGCTGGGTGGTGGCGGGAATTTGTAGGGCGAGCGCAGTCCGGCCTCCCATGAAAGCCCGCGTGGCAAATTCAATTGCATCTTCAGAGCGAAAGAACTCGCTCGTATCCCCCTTAGGAGGGATGTGGCACGGCACAGCGCCATCCTATCTTTTTCAGGTGAAGAAAGTATTTGCTGACACATTGGTGACTGCCCGGAAGTCCTGCTTATCCTTCGGGATTTATCTGTTTACGATCCTGCTATGGATTGGAGCGCGCTCGGCACATGCCGCGCCAACGACGACTTTCCTCCACACCCAAGGACAAGACATCGTGAATGAGTCGGGCGAAAGAATCCTGCTTCGCGGCGTCGGTCTGGGGAACTGGATGCTGCCGGAAGGATACATGTGGAAATTCGGAAACCAAGCAGACCGGCCCCGGAGAATCGAAAAGCTTGTGAGCGATTTGATCGGG
>SCTL01000906.1 GCA_004297495.1 Verrucomicrobiota bacterium | reverse complement strand
ATGCAAGCCGCTGGGGAACGCCGCCAATGCTTCGCGCGCGGCGGCCTCGTTGCCCGCGCCGAGTTGAATCACGTGCCCGCCGTGCAAGCCGTCGCGCCGGTAAAGTTCGGCGAACCAGCGCGCGGGTTTTTCCGACACGAAGTTGGTGCGCAGTCCGCGAGCGTCGTCTTGCAACGAGCCGCCGACGATCTGCTTCACCTTGCCTTCGTGAAGATCAATGCACGGACGAAACATGCCGCGAGGCTACGCGGCGAGTGCGCGGCGCGAAAGTTGAAACTAGCCAAGGCGGTGAATCGGGCGCGCCTCCGTCTTGAGCAGGGGCGACCGAAACTCCAAGCTCCAGAGAAACTTCAATCACCAAACACCAAACCCGCGTGCCGGCCCGATTAGTGGATTGGAGCTTGAGGTTTGGAGTTTCTCTGGAGCTTGGAGCTTGGGATTTTGAACTTCACTGAAGTGTTTCTCCGTGATTCGTAAGAGCAATGGCGTTCCGACTGTAGTCTTGCCTCGCCCGCGAAAGCTGGGTTTGCTCTCCGCGTTTGTGAAACCGCTCCACCTCGTCCTGTTGCTCGCGATGAACTGCCTGTGGGCGGTTTCGTATTCTGCTTTCAAGGCGCTGCCGCTCGATGCCGGCGGCGTGGCTACGCTGCGCTTCGGGTTGGCGGGACTGGTTTTGCTGCTGGCGTGGCGCTGGCTTCCCGGCGTGGCGCCGCGCGGAGGCGACCTCGTGCGAACGGTCGCGATGGGCGTGAGTGTCTTCGTCTTCGCGCCGCGCTTGCAGGTGGCAGGCGTAAAGCTCGGGCAAGCCGCGGACGCTTCCGTGCTGGTAGCACTTGAGCCGCTCGTGGCATCGGTGGGTGCGGCGATTTTCCTGCGCGAACACATCGGGCCGCGACGCTGGATGGGTTTTGCACTCGGCGTTGTGGGCATGTTTGTGATGGTCGGAGTGTGGCGAACTGAATTTCGCTGGCCGGACCTGACGGCGAACGTGCTCATCTTTCTCTCGTTTTTTTGCGAAACTTCCTACTCCATCATCGGCAAGCCGATGCTGACGCGCGCCAGTCTGTTCAAAGTTCTCACGCTGGCGTTGCTCGCGGGAACGATGGTGAATCTCTTGATTGACGGTGGGCCGACGTACCGGGCTGCGCTCCAGTTGCCGCCCGGAGGTTGGGGCATCATTGCTTACCTGGCGGTGATCGGCACCGTGGCGGGTTATTCGCTCTGGTTCATTGTCATCCGCGAAGCCGAGGTGAATCTCGCCGCGCTCACGGTGTTCACGCAACCGGTCGTCGGCGTCATCATCGCAGTCGTGTGGTTGGATGAGTCGCTCCGCTGGGGACAACTTTGGGGCAGCCTCGTGATCGTGGCTGGACTCGTCATCGGACTGTCCCGCCAGATTCGAGCCGGCCAAGCGCAGTCACTGCGAAGTTAGTTCAATAATCGCGCCGGCCGGCAAGGTGATACAAACCGCCTTCGTCAGTCTCGACCGATCCGCGCGCCACCAACGCGGCCAACGGTTGATCCGCCCAATTGCGGTTCTGCTCGTATTCAGTTCGTCGCACCGCTTTGCGGGCGATCTCCCGCCGCGTGTAGGCGGCGTCGGGACTCTGTCTCATGAAATCAATGATGGACTGCTCTTCGCTGTTCATGACAAATTTTTCTCCGGCGCGAACAATTCGGCCACGACCAGTTGAAATTCCGGCAGCAAAGTTTCGGTCAGGACTTCGTGGCCGGCGAAAATTCCTTTCAACGCCAGCCCGTACGGCATGGCGTGATACACCTCCACGTTGTCGTAACGCGGATCAATCATCCACAGTCGCGGCACTTTGAGGTCTTCGTAAATCTGTTTTTTGATCACGGTATCATTGCGATGATCTTCCGAGTTGACGATCTCCGCCGCCAACCAGAGCTTGCCTGACACGCTCGTCAACAAAGCCAGGTCGGGACAAAGCGCGGTCAGGCGCGTGACTTGGATCTGGGCGCGCGGCGGCATCAGTCGCGTGCTGTGCAAGTCCGCCACGCTGGCCCGGATCAACTCGTGCAGCCGCGCGCAAACCACTTCGTGACGCCGGCCCGGGGCGGACCGTTGGATGGCTTCGCCCTCAAAAACTTCTTCGTAGGCCAGGCTCATGTGACGGGTAGCAGCTTGCGCAAAAATCTTCCCGTGTGCGAGCGTTTGTTGCGCGCGATTTGTTCCGGCGTTCCCTCCGCAACAATCCGCCCGCCGCCCGCGCCGCCTTCCGGGCCGAGATCAATCACCCAATCCGCCTCGGCGATCAAATCGAGATTGTGTTCGATGACGATGACCGAATGGCCCGCGTCCACGAGCCGCTGCAAAACTTCCACGAGCCGTCGCACGTCCGCCATGTGCAGGCCGATGGTGGGTTCTTCGAGAATGAACAAGTTCCTTTTGGCCTTTGCCGATTGACCATTGGCAATCGCCGGAAGTTCCAAAGCCGGTTTCAAACCGGTGAGAAGATGAGATACAAGCTTCACTCGCTGCGCCTCTCCGCCGCTAAGCGTCGGGCTTTGCTGGCCGAGCTTGAGATAATCCAATCCCGTATCGTGCAAAGCTTCGAGAGCGCGTTTGATCTTCTGCACGCTGGAGAAAAAAGCGAGCGCTTCCTCGACGGACATGTCCAATACCTGCGCGATGTTCTTGCCGCTGTATTCGATGTCGAGTGTCTCGCGATTGAATCGGGTGCCGCCGCACGTCTCGCATCGCACGAACGCTGGCGGAAGGAAGTTCATTTCCAATTTGATCTGCCCTGCGCCCTCGCACTCTGGACAACGGCCTTGTGCGCTGTTGAATGAGAACCGGCTCGCCGAGTAACCGCGCATCCGCGACTCGGGCACTTGGGCGAACAACGCGCGGATGTCGTCGAAGAAGCCGACGTAAGTCGCGGGAATCGAGCGCGGCGTGCGACCGATGGGCGACTGGTCAACTTCATAGACGGCTTTGAGCGATTCGTGGCCGGAAAGGCGTGCGCTCTTGCCGGAGGATTTTTTGGCGAGCACGGATTGCAACTCCGGCAGCAGACACTCGCGGATCAATGTGCTCTTGCCCGAACCGCTCACGCCCGTCACGACCACGAATCTCCCGAGCGGAAAATTCACTGCCAGGCGCTTCAGGTTGTTGGCCGCAGCATCGCGCAGCGTGAGCCAGTGATTTGTAGCAGCCGACGTGAGTCGGCTCTGACTTCGCTCCGGTTTTGATTTGAGCCGACTGACGTCGGCTGCTACAGAAATAATTCTGCGCACGCCGCGTGCGGGAAATTTTTTCTCCATCCGCAAACATTGCCCCGTCACCGATTCGGGATGCTTCGCCAGTTCCGCCAAAGTTCCGCTCGCCACGACTTGCCCGCCATGCACGCCCGCGCCCGGGCCGAGATCAATCACATGGTCAGCACGGCGCATCGTGTCTTCATCGTGCTCGACCACGACAACTGAGTTTCCGCGCGCGCGAAGTTTCTGAAGCACATCGAGCAACTGCTCGTTGTCGCGCGCGTGCAGGCCGATGGTTGGTTCGTCCAGCACGTAGAGCACGCCGCTCAAGTTTGATCCAAGCTGCGCCGCGAGTCGGATGCGTTGCGCCTCACCGCCGGAAAGCGTCGGCACGCCGCGACCGAGTTGCAGATAGCCAAGACCGACTTCGTTGAGGAACTTCAATCGCTCGCGAATCTCGGGAATGATGTCGCGCGCGATCTCGGCCTCGCGTCCGGTGAATTTGAGTTTGCGGACAAACTCGAACGCGGTGGCCACGTCGAGCGCGGAGAAGGAGTCAATAGTGGCACGGGCATCCTGCCTGTGAGTTTGGCGGGCATCTTGCCCGCGTAACTTGGCCGCAGATTTTCCGGCAGCCCCGGGGAACAGGCAGGATGCCTGTGCCACTAGCCGCACCGCTCGCGCCAGCGGATTCAGCCGCGCGCCGTTGCACTCGGGACAAACCTCCCGCTCCTGCGCCCAACTCCACCAGCTTTCCTCGATGGAATCCGCGTTCGCGCCGCGCTCGATGTCCGGCAAGTAAAACAGTTCACCGAAGCCGCGGCACTTCGGACACCAGCCTTGCGCGGAGTTGTAGGAAAAGTTTTTCGGATCGAGCGGCGGGAAGGATTTGCCGCAACCGGGACACGCCCGCTCGGTCGAGTGGACGGTGAGTTTGCCGCGCGAGTCCAGCGCGAACGCAGTGCCGCGCCCAAGATCGAGCGCGGTGGCAATCAATTCCCGTAGCGGCGTCTCGGCAGAGCGCCGCTGACTTTTCCTGTTTTGGTTTGCGGCGCTCTGCCGAGACGCCGCTACGGGAATTGATTGCCACCGCGCTCGATCTTGGGCGCGGCACTGCGTTCGCGCTGGACTCGCGCGGCAAACTCACCGTCCACTCGACCGAGCG
>SCTL01000905.1 GCA_004297495.1 Verrucomicrobiota bacterium | reverse complement strand
CCCGCTGTTCCAAAGCGTTGATGCCGCCCATAACTCGATGCAGCTGTTGTTCGTGTCGGTGATCGCTGTATGCGGCGGCCACAGCATTCGCGATTTTCGCAGCTTCATTCGCGTCTCCGTCCTTCACGCGAATCTGGACCAGACTGGTGTTCCGGACCGGCTCAACGTTTAGTTTTGCTTTGAGCATGGCAAGCGTCTCGGATTTCTTTAATTTTCCACCAGCCTTGCCAGCCCAAGCTTCATCAAGCTTCAACGACTCCACCACCTTCCCGAGCACAGCCTCAGATTTGATCAATTCGAACTCCGTTTGGATAAAGTAAGGATCGTAAGAACCAGACGGAGACTGTCGCTCACCAATGCCTGCGACATCCGGGTTTTCGCGCTCTACTTTTACGCGTGCAGTGCTTTGATAAGTGCTCGCAAAAAAGCCAGCGACACCACCCGATTTTTCCTTCGCTGGAACGGCCTTGTCCACGACTTCGACCATGGTGGTATGCGGCAGATCGATGTCCGTTTTCTCCTGTGCGATTCTCATGTTGAGAATCGTGCGCAGCCGCTTCGCTTCTTCTAACTGACGCTTCTTTTCGTCAAGCTTCGCGGCTTTATCCGCGTCGGCTGGCATAAGCGAGGTAGTGTCCACGAGAGGTGCGGCTTCCTGATTTGCCTGAGCCAGCGGCACGGCCTTCATGAATTTGTCCCCGACCGGAATCATCACAATCCCCTTCGAAGCCAATTCTGCGTCGAGTTCTTGAATCGTTTCTTGCTGTGTTGATGGCTTCTTCGTGGCGAGAGCAATCTCTGAATGCGGCAGCTTCAGATTACTCGGACGCAAAAGTGTCTTGCCTGAGAGTTCAGAGTAACGAGACAAAACATCATCAGTCTTGGCTGAAGGAAGCGCAGCAGTGGAAGCTTGCCTGCGTACGCTTTCGTCGATAGCAGTCGAACCTCGGTTCACCATTCCCCTGTCGCCGAAACTATTTGCTCCGACTGTTCCAACTGAACCACCAGCGAACAACTCATAGGAAGCAGCGTTCGTCACGGTCACCGGTCCGGCTGTCATTTTTCCTTCAGTCGCAATCGGCCCGCCGCCGCCGCCGCCGCCGCCGCTTCCACCGCCCGCTGTCACTCGATAAAACGTGTTCCCAAATTGCGGGTCTTCGCTCTTCGCGACCTGTTGTTCAACGCGCGCACCCGCTGTCGGTGAGGGCAAGCGCAGTGCTGCCACGTCAGATTTATCAAGGCCGGTTTTGATTTCGCCACGGAAATCATCACCTAGATTCAATGCGCCACCCACCGTATCGCCACCGGCTTTTCCCGTGTTCACTGACAAACCATTTACGGAAAGTGTATTTCCATCCCGAGCCGGCACGGCAAAGGCGACTGATGCACCCGGCGCGGTAACTTTCGGTGCTATACTCCCGGCGACGTGAGATTGTCCGCTGGCGTCAAACCAGTCGGCCTTCTGCTTGTCGTCAGCACCGCCAAGGTAGATACCGCGAGTGGCAGAGGTTTTTTCTGGCGCTACCGTTGAATCAAAACTCTTGAACGTTCCCGCCGAGTTAACGCCATACGCGAGCTGCTGACTCTCCCTGCCCGCCGTTGTCGTCGTTGCGTCAGACAATTCTGACAAACCCTTGGCCAGGTCAGTGGACGAGTTTGGTTCGCTCGCAGAGAAAGCGTACTGAATGGGCACTTTCTCTCCGGCGGTTTCCGTTCCGAGCGAGGCATTGCGCCCGACGAATGCATTTCCCGCCGCGTGACCGGACTCAGGCTTTTCAAGATCTCTCACCCAACCGTCTCCGGGCTGTCCTGAAATTTGAATTCTGTCGCTGAAGTCGTGCGCGACCGAACCGCTTCCCGAAAGAGAGAGCGTAACTTCAGCAGGCGCGGACGGTGGCAGCACAATCTGCGCGGAGTGCTGTGAACTGATCGACGGAGTTGCCGCCGGAGCGGCAGGCTCAGGCGCAGCCAGTCGTTCCGCGGGAAGTTTCGTGATGGCGACTGGGCGGTGCGGTTCTGCCGTTTCCAAACTCCAAGTGCGGCCTCGCAACTTTCCGGCGCGGGCTTCGGCGGTGGGCGACTCTCCCACTTTACCCAGCTTGTAAGTCTCTCCCGCAACTGACGGTGGCATTTGACCGGAAGGCCCGCGTCCCATGTAAGGTTTGATGTCCTCGATCGTAGGCGCAGCGCCAGGCGGGGCATTGTTTTCCAACGCCCATTGTTCCTTGGCACCATCAAGCTGCCGAAGATTGCTGAGAACTGCGACGGATGAAGACCGACTCTTCGATCTGCTAACCGCCGGCAACAGCATCGACGCCAGAATTGCGACAATGCCTAGCACAACCAGTAATTCGATCAGCGTGAATCTCACCGCGCTCTTCGGCTTGATGTCACTCTGCTTCAAAGGCGGAATCGCAAAGGCTGTCAGCAGCTTCTTACGCCGTTCCTCTGAAAGCTTGAATTGTTCGGCTGGCTCGGTCACTTGTTCGCTCCCGCTGATCACAGCCTTGCGCACAAGCAGGATGGTTTGCTTCAAGTCATCGTGTAGCTTGCTCAACTCCGCGTCCTTTGCGATGGCCGCGCGCACGGCAGCGGCTTCGTCGGCGGAGAGTTCGCCGAGCAGCAACGCAGTGATGTGCAATTCCAATTCTTCTCGTGGAGTTTGGGGAAGTTCCGGGTTCATGGTGCGACTCCCGTTTTGGCCAGTTCAGCAGCAATGGTTTTGAGCGCGTGATGCAGCAGATAACCGACGTGGCCCAGCTTCAGTCCGGTGCGCTCGCTGATCTCCGAGTAGGAAAGGTCTTCGGTGAATTTCAGCCGGATCAATTCGCGGCTGCGTTCGTCCAGCGCGGCGAGACTCAAGCGCACGAGACCGATGCCTTCGATGCGCGCGAGTTGTTCATCGGGCAGTGGAGTTTCATCAGTCACATCCGTCGTATAGGACTCATGCGACGGATGAGGCTCACGGGAAACCAACTTCGCGGAGTCCCGACGGTGATTGAG
>SCTL01000904.1 GCA_004297495.1 Verrucomicrobiota bacterium | reverse complement strand
CGCGCGCATCGTCGCCGGCGGTGATGATCGTCTGACCGGCTTTGAACGAGAGTGGCTTGAGCATTGGGCGGATTGCTTCGAGTTCAGATTTCGTCAGGCCCGCCAGCGCGGCTTGTTCTGCCAAGTCAAGGTCCGCTTCGAGGGCGGGCGCGCTCAGTTGTTTTTCGAGTAACGTATCCTCGCACCATTCCAGCGCGCGATCGTTGTCGTCAAAGGTGCGGAACTCGGCGTCAAAGCGTTTACCCAGTTTCGCGCGGAAGAAACGGCGCAGCAGCGCGTTCTCTGCGTGAGTAAAGAGCATCAGCTTGCCGGCGGCGCGCATTTTTTCGGCGACGCGCCAGAGCGCATGACACGCGCTCTCGTTCAAACTGAGCACGCGTTTGAAATCGAGAATGGCGAAATCCACGTCCGCGAAACTTTCGATGAGATCACGACTCACGACTTCAGCGGTGGAGAACGCGAGATTGCCTTGCAGTTGCCAGATGCCGATGCGCCGTCCGTGCTCACGCAACACCGCGCTTTCCACCAGCGGGCGCACGCGGTTGGAGTTGTATTCCGCCGCCGTGGATTTCACGCGAATGGTAAAGCGCCCGATGGCCGGGCGATTCAGCATGTGCAGATCAAGGTGGCGCGACAATTCCTGACAAACGCGGATGCCGCGCACGCTGTTACCGTGGGCGTCGAGGCGCGGCGAGAAGACACCGATGCCGAGCTGGCCGGGCAGCACCGCGATCACACCGCCGGACACGCCGCTCTTGGCGGGCATGCCGACGTGATAGACCCATTCGCCGGCGTAGTCGTACATGCCGCAGGTTTCCATCACGCTGAGAACGCTCTCGACGTATTCGCCGCGAATGGCCTGCTTGCCGGTGACGGGATTGACGCCGCGATTGGCGAGCGTGGCGGCCATCACGCCGAGGTCGCGGCACGTGACGGAGATCGAGCATTGCTTGAAATACAAATCCACCACGGGAATGGGATCGGTCTCGAGAATGTTGAAGTTGCGGAGCATGTGACCGATGGCGCGATTGCGATGGCCGGTCTCGCTTTCGGAACGATAAACGGGTTCGTCCAGCGAGAGTTGGCGTCCGGCATAGACGCCGAAGGTTTCGAGCACGCGCTTGAAACGGCTCGGTGGCGTGCGCCCGGCCACGAGTCCCGCCGTGGCGATGGCGCCGGCGTTGATCATGGGATTGCGCGGGCGGCCCGTGCCCGGTTCGAGACTGATGGAGTTGAACGCGTCGCCGGTGGGTTCAGTGCCGACTTTTTCGAGGACAGCTTTGCGCCCGTTGTCTTCCATCGCCAGGCCGTAGATGAACGGTTTGGAAATGGACTGAATGGTGAATGGCTGGTTCGTGTCGCCGACTTCGTAAATTGCGCCGGTGGCCGTTACCAGGCAAATGCCAAACCAATCGGGATCGGCTTTGGCGAGTTCGGGGATGTAAGTGGCGACTTCACCGGTCTTGAGTCCGGCGAATTCGCGATGGATCTCAGTGAGGTAATCCAACACCGGCGAGTTCGGCGCGTGATTCGGCTGGGCATTCATGGTTCTGAGTTTGGGGCGCGCCAGTCTGGTCAAAACGTTAGAAGGAGGCAAGTCCCCCAACTTGCCTCCTTCATCTTTTTCACCCAACCAACCAATCAATCCGTGTTACGCGCAACTCTAGGCTCGCGCAACGCAGACAAAACCGATTTAGCACGCGTCATGCCGGACACGCACTGGTGCGGAGGAGTTGCAAGATTCTTAATGAAATCTCGGAGACTGGAAATGTGCGGGCCGGCGTCTGCGAGAATCCGTTGTCGAAAAGCAGACAGGCAGGGCAAGGCTGAACAAGCTATGGCTGTGCGGATGTAAGCGTGGCCGTTTCTGCCGGTTGCTGCTGTCGGTTCCTAATCTTAATCGTAATCCTTTTCGTAATCCTCGGCGGAGAAGACAGGGATTAAGATTACGATGAAGATTAAGATTAAGACGCCGAACTGACCGCCATCAGGGTCTCACCCGGGCAATCAGCGCCTTGACCGGAAGGGATTCTTCCGGGAGTATAGCTTTGCCGTGATGGGGGCGTACTGGTTTCGACCATGTGAACACGCCAGAGGCGGCATGCCGAGGACGGTTCGTTGGCCTCGTTAATCATCGAACCAAACAAATAAGCTAATCAAGAACTAGCTCTCGCGGCCTAAGCGCCACGACGTCCGCCACTGGACACCTGCTACGGTGGACGGACGCAACAGCAGGCATGGCCGAAGGCGGAGACTGCGCGCCCAAGCCGAGAAAATTCCATGCAGACTAAGCGGCAGGATTCGAGTTCGGGCGCCATCCTGTATCCGACAAAACATCCCGGACTAAGCATGTAGGCGCGGCTGGTTGGTTGACTTGGGACGCGGGTTCAATTCCCGCCGCCTCCACCATTTTCACTTCGCACAGCAGATCGCCCGGTCGGAGGCTGGGTCAGGATTTTCCCCGCGTGGCCTCCGGCATCGCTCAGACGACCGGCTTTTTCCAGATCGGCACGACGCGTTTCATTTCATCAATCAACCACTGACAGGCCGCGAACGCTTCGCCGCGATGCGGGGCGACGACTTCCACCCACAACGACGGCTCGTTCACTTTCACGATGCCAACGCGATGAACGAGCCGGATGGATTCAATGGGCCAGCGCTTTTCCATTTCGTCAAAGAGCAGGTTGAACTGGTGAGTCACCATCTGCTCAAACGCCTCGTACTCGATGGCGGAAATCTTTTTGCCGTCCTCGCGGTCGCGCACGATGCCGAGAAAGTGCACCACCGCGCCCATCCCGACGGAGAGCGTGCGCCGCGAGAGCAGCGCGGCTTCGTCGAGCGGTTCGCGCGTGATGGTGAGCGAGCGGTTCATCGTTCCGAGTGCCAAGTTCCGAGTTCCGAGCCGTCGCCGAACTGCGCGTCAAACGTAAAACGTAAATCGTAAATCATAAATCCTTCACCCGCCTTGCACGGGCGGGAACAGCGACACTTGCTCGCCGTCGTTCAGCACGTAGTCACGCGTTTGATAATCCACACCCACGGCGATGAGCGTGGATTTTTTCATGGCGGCGAGCTTGGGAAATTTTTTGATGAGTTGCTCGTGCAACGCGCCCAGCGTGCTGCCATCAGCGAGTGATTCAGTTGTTTCCGCGCAGCCGGTCAGGTCCTTGAAGTAGGAATAAAACTGGACGGAGATTCGCATCGTCTGAATTTAGCTCACGCTCGGGCCGGGACGAACGCATCGTTGCGGTCACTGCACCGGCTTCAGTTTCTTCACAAGTCGGGTGGCTGGTTTCTCCGCGGTCTTGCCATACATCTCGGGTTTCAGCACGCCGACAAATGGCAGGTTGCGATATTTCTCCGCGTAGTCGAGGCCGTAGCCGACGACGAACACGTCCGGAATCGTGAAGCCGACATAGTCGGCGGAAACTTTTTCCACGCGGCGCGCGGGTTTGTCGAGCAACACGCAGACCTTCATCCGGCGCGGGCGCAGCGCCTGCAATTTGGGAATCACGCGACTGAGCGTCTTGCCGGTGTCGAGAATGTCGTCCACGAGCAGCACGTCGCGGCCCGCCACGTCCAGCCGCAGTTCCTTGGTGAAAACCAGATCGCCGGATTCCGTGCCCGCGCCGTAGCTGGAGACGCCCATGAAATCCAGGCGCAACGGCAGGCACAGATGCCGGATCAAATCGCCGAGGAACATGACGGTGCCGTTGAGCAACGAAACCACCACCATCTCGTGACCGGCGAAGTCGCGCTCGATCTCGCCCGCCATCTCGTAAATGCGATGGGCCAGTTGCCGGTCGGTGATCAGAATGCGCTCGACCTCGTCACGCCAACGCGCCGGCACGGGCATGAGCGGACCGGCGAGTTTGGGAGAAACGCGTTTAGCCATCGTTGGATTTTATGACTTTGCGACCGCTTGCCGAGATTTTTTTCACGTGAAGGCGCGCGACCGTCCCGGTCGCAACGGTGGCTGCCGGTCGGCGCTGGAGATTCCCGAGTTCCACGTCACGGCGAAACGCTGCGGACGGGACGTCCGCGCGCCCGTAGATTTGCGATTCACTTTTCCGCGCGCCTGTGCTGTCCTGTGCGCGATGATTCATCCAACCGCCATCGTTCATCCGAAGGCAAAGCTCGATTCCTCCGCGCAGGTCGGCCCGTACGCCGTCATTGATGAGGGCGTGGAACTGGGCGCGGACTGCGTCGTCGGGCCGCAGGTTTATCTGACCGGGCTGACGCGCATCGGCAGCGGCAACAAATTTCACGCCGGCTGCGTCATCGGCGACGCGCCGCAGGATTTCAAATACGACGGCACGCCCACGCGGTTGCGCATCGGCGACAAAAATGTTTTCCGCGAACACGTCACCGTCCATCGCTCGAACAAGGCGGCGGGTGAAACGGTCATCGGTTCGGGAAATTTTCTGATGCAACACAGCCACGTGGCGCACGATTGCGTCATCGGGGACAACATCATCCTGGCCGGCGGGGCCTTGCTGGCGGGGCACGCGACGGTGCAGGACCGGGCGTTCATTTCCGGGAACTGCCTCGTGCATCAATTCACCCGCGTCGGCACGCTGGCGATCATGCAAGGCGGCTCGGCCATCAGCAAGGACCTGCCGCCTTACTGCATCGCCCTGCGGGAAAATGAGATTTGCGGTTTGAACGTGATCGGGCTGCGGCGCGCGGGGATTTCGGCGGCGGAACGATTGGAATTGAAACGGCTTTATCACGCGTTGTTTCGCGGCGGAAAAAATCTCCGCGCGGCCACGGCGGCGGCGGAACGGGAAAACCCCACCGGCGCGGC
>SCTL01000903.1 GCA_004297495.1 Verrucomicrobiota bacterium | reverse complement strand
CCTGCGTGTAATGCTTGTCCTCCAGGACCAGAAAATCATTTTCCTCAATCAATGAAATGGTGGCGCCCTGTCGCGGCTCCGCGCCATCGCCGGGCGACGGTTCGACGGCAACCAATGGCAGTGGTCCAACAACGACGGCGACTGTCAGCGCGAGCCGACTCGACCAGCTTCTGATGAACATTCGGATAGCTTGGAACAGCCCTGCCGCCGCGTGGGTAGAAAGCATGACGAGTTCTAAGCAAAATCGCGACTCTCGTCAACGAACTGTTCACCGCAGCGCGAATTGAGATTGAACAAACGTTCGCCAGCCTTGCACATTCCCCGCTTGCGTCCGGAGCGGTCCTTGCGCTCAATAGCCACATGCAAGCGCTCAAAAAAATATTTCCCGCGTGTCTCCTGACTT
This sequence comes from Verrucomicrobiota bacterium, assembly GCA_004297495.1. Lineage (GTDB taxonomy): Bacteria > Verrucomicrobiota > Verrucomicrobiia > Limisphaerales > JADLHS01 > SCTL01. Next base: position 3,197 of record SCTL01000903.1, on the reverse strand, counting down.
TCACTTTCCACGCAACCGCGGCCGAAAACTGGCAACCCCTTTTCAACGCCAAAGACCTCGCCGGTTGGGTGCAACATGGCGGCAAAGCCACTTACACGATTGAGGGCAATGAAATCGTCGGCACGTCCGCGCCGGAAACACCCAACACGTTTCTTTGCACCGCCAAAACCTACGGCGACTTCATCCTCGAATACGATTTCAAGGTGGACGAGCGCCTGAATTCCGGCGTGCAGATCCGCAGCGAATGTTTCGACACCGAGAAGGAAGTCACCTGGAAGGGCAAGACGATCAAGATTGCAGCGGGGCGCGTGCATGGCTACCAGATCGAGATTGATCCCGAGGTAAAAAAGGACCGCTGGTGGAGCGCGGGCATTTATGATGAGGGGCGACGCGGCTGGCTGTTCCCCGCCGACGGCAACAAAGAGCAGGCTGCCAAGTTCACCGAACTGGGCCGCAAGATTTTCAAGCGGGGCGATTGGAATCATGTCCGCGCGGAAGTCATCGGCGATTCTTTCAAGACGTGGTTGAACGGAACTCCCTGCGCCGACATTCACGACTCAATGACGCCGCGTGGATTCATCGCGCTGCAAGTCCACAACATCGGCAAAGAGAAGGACAAGCTTGGCACGCAAGTCCGCTGGCGCAACCTGCGCATCGCCGAAATCGCCGCCCCTGTCAATGTGTTGACCGCCGAAGAAAAGGCCGCCGGCTGGCGCTTGCTCTGGGACGGCAAAACCCCCGAAGGCTGGCGCAGCGCCAAATCGGAAAGCTTCCCCACCAAAGGGTGGCACATTCACGACGGCATGTTGACCGTGGATGAAAACAAAGGCGAGGAATCCGCCGCCGGCGGCGACATCATCACGCGCGAACGGTTTTCCAGTTTTGAACTGGTCGCGGATTTCAAAATCACGCCCGTCGCGAACAGCGGCATCAAGTATTTCGTCCAGCCCAACCTCGATCCCATCACCGGCGCGGGCGCAAAAGCGGCGACCGGCTCGGCCATTGGTTGCGAATTCCAGATTCTCGACGACGAACGCCATCCCGACGCCAAGCTCGGCAAGGATGGCGACCGCACGCTCGGATCGCTTTACGATCTCATGACCGCCTCGGCGGATAAAAAACCAAGTCCCATCGGCGAATGGAACACCGCGCGCATCGTCGTGCGCGGCAAGCACGTCGAGCACTGGCTGAACAGCGCAAAAATTCTGGAATACGAACGCGGCTCGGAAGATTTCCGCAAACGCGTCGCCGCCAGCAAATACAAGAACATTGCCGGCTTCGGCGAATGGGCCGATGGCCACATTCTGTTGCAAGAGCACGGCAGTGAAGTTTCCTATCGCAACGTCAAACTCCGTGTGCTGACCGAGAACTGATCTCAACCCCCGCCGTTATGAAACATACCCGTCGCTCTTTTCTAAAATCCACCGCCGGCAGCGCAGTTGCCGTTGGGGTGTTGCCAAATGTCATTACCAGTTTCTCGTTGTTCGGCGCGGACGCGCCGTCGAAACGCATTCAGGTCGCGCAGATCGGTTGCGGTCGCATGGGCCGCGAGGACGTGCAAGGCGTGATGGCTCACTCCCTCGCCCGCGTTGTCGCGGTTTGCGATCTCGATTCCAAACGCCTCGCCGCCGGAAAAAAACTCGTCGAGGAACACTACGCCGGCAAAGGCGAATCAAAAGTTGAAGCCAAAACTTTTTCCGATTTCCACGACGTGCTCGCGAGCAAGGAAATTGACGCCGTGGTGGTGAGCGTGCCGGACCATTGGCACGCGCTCGTCGCGACGAGTGCGGCGCTCGCCGGTAAAAACATTTACGTCCAGAAACCCATCACCTACAACATCGCCGAATCCATCGCTCTCCGTAAAGCCGTTCGCGCCCGGAAGGTCATCCTGCAAACCGGTTCGCAACAACGCTCGGAACATCCTTTCCCCGCGTTCCGTCCCGCCAGCGAAGCGGTCCGCAATGGCCGCATCGGCAAACTCAAGACCATCAAGATCGGCATCGGCCTCGACAAACCGAGCGGCAAAAAACCCGCGCCGATGACCGTGCCGGAGAATTTGAATTTCGACCGCTGGCTCGGCGCTGCGCCCGAGCAACCTTACATGGAAGGCCGCGTGCATCCGCAGGACAGCCTGAGCGGACGCCCGGGCTGGATTACCACGGAAGATTTTGGTCTGGGCATGATCACGAACTGGGGCGCGCACCACATTGACATCGCACAATGGGCCATGGGTCTCCAACTCTCCGGCCCGCAAACCATCGAGGCCAGGGCGGACTTCATGCAGGACGACGTCTGGACCGTGCACCGCACGTATCACGTCGAGATGCAATATCCCGGCGACATTCAGGTGATTCTCGACAACAACTTCGACATGGGCATCCGCTTCGAAGGCGAGGACGGCTGGATTTTCTGCACGCGTGGCTCGGCAAAAGTTACCAAGAGCGACGGTAGTTCCGGCAAGACTGACGAGCCGTCGAAAAAGGCGTTGATGGCCAGTGATGAAAAAATTCTGTCCAAACTCGACAGCAAAGCCGTGCGCTGGATGCCGAGCAAGGATCACTATTTGAACTGGCTCGAAGCCATCGCCGCGAATCGCGATCCCATCGCGCCGGTGGATCAAGCCGCGCGCAGTCTGCAAACCTGCGCCGCCGCGTGGATTGGGATGAAATTGCAGCGCAAGTTGACGTGGGACGCGGCCAAGGAAGAATTCGTGAACGACGGCGAAGCCAACGCGCTGCGCTCCCGCAAACCGCGCAAGCCGGAATACGACGTGCAGTCACTTCTGAAGAACGCCGGGGTTGTTTGATCAGCGCACGTAACCGTTCGCACGAAACCATTCGACCGCGTCCGCCAGCGCCTGTCTTGGCGGCGTCTGCGGCAGGCCGAGTTCACGGATGGATTTCGCAGGGGTGAACCACATTTTGTATTTCGCCATGCGCACGCCGGCAACGGGCGCTTTCGGCGGCCTGCCCGTAATCGCAGAGATGGCTTCGTTTACGTGCGCTGCGGCGAGCGCGATGGTGTAGGGAACTCGAAACTTGGGCGCAGGCAGGCCGGTGATTTGCGCGAGCACGTCGAGCGCTTGTTTCATCGTCCAGTTGCCATCGGCGTGGCCGAGAATGTAACGCTCACCCACCCTGCCCTTTTCCGCCGCGAGAATGTGTCCAGCCGCGACGTCACGCACGTGAACCCAGTTC
>SCTL01000902.1 GCA_004297495.1 Verrucomicrobiota bacterium | reverse complement strand
GCTTTGCGATAACTCGGGACGTTCGCCACGGAAACTTCGCCGTTCTCGCGCAGCGTGGCAGTGACGATGCCGACGGGCGTTTCGATTTTGTGCTCGCCGGGCTGGATGCGACCGAGATGCGCGAGCGTGACGACGAGGCCAATCGTTCCGTGACCGCACATGGCCAGACAGCCGACGTTGTTGAAGAAAATAACCCCGCAGGCGCAGGACTTGTCGCGTGGCTCAACCAGCAGCGCACCCACCAGCACATCCGAGCCGCGCGGTTCGTTGACGACGGCGTGACGGAATCGCTCGTGTTGGTTTTGAAATAATTTCCAACGCTCGGCAATCGAGCCGTTGCCGAGATCAGGTGCGCCGCTGATAACGACACGCGTGGGTTCGCCGCCGGTGTGCGAATCTATGATGCTGATGCTTTGAACAGGTTTTCCAGCCGACACTGGGCGCATACTGTCAATTGTCCGGCGACATTTCAACCCGCCCATTCGAGTGATTTACATGGACGACTGGAAGTGGTTTCAAACTTTGCGCGTGCGCGCCCGGTTTTGTAGTCTCAGGCATCCATGAAACTAAAAATCCGTTCTGCCCAAATCGGAATCGTCTTCTCACTTGCGTCAGTTGCCTTGGGAGTCGCGGCAACCGAATTCACCGGCAGCGCGCCGCCGCCCGCCGAGCCGATGAGCCTTTGGTATCGGCAACCCGCCAAGCAATGGGTCGAAGCTTTGCCCATCGGCAACGGGCGATTGGGCGCGATGATCTTCGGCGGAGTTTCGGAAGAAAGGTTGCAACTCAACGAAGACACCCTCTGGGCCGGAGCGCCGTACGACCCAGTGAATCCGGACGCCAAAGCTGCGTTGCCAGAAGTGCGACGATTGGTCTTCGACGGCAAATACAAGGACGCCGCATCGCTGATCAGTTCGAACGTGCTGGCGAGGCCGGTTCGGCAGATGCCGTATCAGACTGTCGGCAGTCTTTTCCTCAGCTTTCCCGAAACAACGAACGTGGAAAATTATCGTCGTGATCTGAATCTCGATACCGCTGTTGCCTCGGTAAGCTACGTGGCGAACGGAGTGAAGTTCACACGCGAAGTGTTTTCCAGCCCTATGGATCAGGTGATTGTGATGCGGTTGACGGCAGACAGAAAGAGCGCCATATCGTTCACCGCCGGCATGAACTCGCCGCTGCCGGCGACCGTGGAGACTGAATCCAGCGACACACTCGTGCTGCGCGGCGTGAACGGAAACGCCTATGGAGTCAAAGGCGCATTGAAGTTTCAGGCGCGCGTCAAAGTGGTCGCGACCGGCGGAAAGATTTCAGCCTCAGCCAACTCTCTGTCAGTGACCAATGCCGATTCCGTCACCCTGTTCATCGCAGCGGCGACGAGTTACCGGAATTTCAGAGACGTGAGCGCCGATCCGGAGACCATTGCTAAAAAACAAATCGCGGCAGTCAGTAGAAAGAATTTCGACAAGCTGCTCAAAGCGCACAGCGCGGAGCATCAGCGTTTGTTCCAGCGCGCCTCGCTCGATCTCGGCGCGACCGATGCAATGAAGTTGCCGACGGATGAGCGCATCAACCAATTTCCCGACGCAAACGACCCGCAGTTTGCGACGCTCTATTTCCAGTATGGCCGTTACCTGCTCATCAGCAGTTCGCGGCCCGGCACGCAGCCCGCCGGACTGCAAGGCATCTGGAACGAGAGCACGAATCCGCCGTGGGGCGGCAAATACACGATCAACATCAATACAGAGATGAATTACTGGCCCGCCGAGCCGTGCAATCTCGCCGAATGCGTTGAGCCGTTGATCGCGATGGTGAACGATCTCACCGAGACCGGTGCGCGCACGGCGAAGGCGATGTACGGCGCGCGCGGCTGGGTGACGCATCACAACACGGATTTGTGGCGCGCCACCGCGCCGATTGACGGGCCGAACTCCGGCATGTGGCCGACCGGCGGCGCGTGGCTGTGCAAGCATCTTTGGGATCATTACGAGTTCTGTGGCGACAAAAACTTTTTGGCGAAGGCGTATCCGGCGATGAAGGGCGCGGCGGAATTTTTCCTCGACACGCTGGTCGAAGAACCGAAGCACAAATGGCTCGTCACGAATCCGTCGCTCTCACCGGAGAACCAGCATCCGTTCGGTACCCCCGTTTGCGCCGGGCCGACGATGGACCAGCAGATCATCCGCGACTTGTTTTCCAACTGCATTCGCGCCGGGGAAATTCTCGGCGTGGACGCTGAGTTTCGGAAACAACTTGAAGCCACACGCGCGCGGCTCGCGCCGACGCAAATCGGCAAGGCCGGCCAGTTGCAGGAGTGGCTGGAAGATTGGGACGCGCAGGCGAAGGACCAGAAGCATCGCCACATCTCGCATCTTTACGGGCTTTATCCCAGCGCGCAGATCACGCTGCGCGACACGCCGGAGCTGGCGCAGGCGGCGAAGGTGACGCTCAACACGCGCGGCGACATCACCACCGGCTGGGCCATCGCGTGGCGCATCAATTGTTGGGCGCGACTCCACGACGGGGACCGCACGCTCGGCATCATCAAGCATCTGTTCAGTCCGTCGCGCACGTATCCGAACATGTTCGACGCGCATCCGCCGTTCCAGATTGACGGCAACTTCGGCGGCGCGTCCGGCATCGCGGAGATGTTGCTGCAAAGCAATGCCGGTGAAATTGAACTGCTGCCCGCGTTGCCGAAGGAATGGCCGAGCGGCAGCGTGAAAGGCCTTCGCGCGCGGGGCGGATTCGAAGTGAGCCTGGCTTGGAAAGACGGGAAACTGACGGAGGCGACAATTCAATCGCTCAACGGCAATCCGTGCAAAGTTCGTTACGGTGAAAAGGTCGCTGAGGTAAAAATTGCTGCGGGGAAAACGAAGTCCGTGGCGAAACAGTTGATTCCGTGAAGCGCTCGACCAGAGCAACCCGTCGTGGTTGAGAATCTCATCCTCGCCCTGTTTCTGTTCCTGCCCGGCGGCGCGGGGCTGCTGCTGCGGGATTTCTTTCGACGCGAACGCCGGCAGAATTCGCGACCGGGAGTGGGACGTTTGATCGCCGGCAATTGCTTGGGACTTTTATTTCTGGTCTCGCTGATTCCGCTCGCGGGAGAAATCTATTTTCGATTCTTCGACGATTCGACGGATTCCGTCGCCTACACGAAAGGCGCGAAGCGTTGGATGGC
>SCTL01000901.1 GCA_004297495.1 Verrucomicrobiota bacterium | reverse complement strand
GAACGCCGACGCGCGCCGAGTCTTCTCGCAAATCGGTCCGGGTGGAATGTTCGGTGAGATGGCCGTCATTGAACATCGCCCGCGCTCGGCCACGGCGACGGCCACGAAGCCCACGACGGTCTATTTCATTCCGCGCGGCGAAATGCTCACACTGCTGGAACGATCGCCCGGTCTCTCGCTCTCGCTGTTGCAACTCATCAGCCATCGCTTGCGCGAGTTCAACCAACAGTATCTGCGCGAAACACTGCAAGCCGAGCGGCTCGCCGTGCTGGGCCGCTTTGCGCGCGCCATTGTTCACGATCTGAAAAATCCGTTGAACATCATCGGTCTCACTACCGAGACGATGTGCCTGCCCACCGCCACCGAAGAACACCGTGCGCAATCCCGTGATCGCATCCGCAAACAAATTGAGCGCATCAGCGATCTCGTCGGCGAAATTTTGCTCTTCACGCAAGGTCCGCGCGCCGGGTTGGTCGTCGCCAAACTCGACTACAAATCCATCGTCGCGCGATTAGTCGAAGAACTGAAACAAGACCTGGCCGTGCGAAGCTGCACACTCGAACTCGCCAACGATCCGCCTTCCGTCCGGTTGCTGCTCGATCCGAACCGGCTGCGGCGCGTGTTCATCAACCTCGCCGGCAACGCCGCCGACGTGATGCCGCGGGGCGGGAAAATTATTTTGCGCTTCAAGCTCAACGCCCGCGAAGTGACCACCGAAGTCGCCGACACCGGCCCGGGTATCGCGCCGGAGATTGCGGACAAACTATTTGAGGCGTTCGCCACGCACGGCAAGGAACACGGCACGGGCCTCGGCCTGTCCATCTGCAAGAAGATCGTTGAAGACCACGGCGGACGCATCTGGGCGGCGAATGATCCGCGCGGCGGCGCGGTGTTCTCGTTCTCGATTCCGCTGCCCTGATCATCGAACGGCGCGCCGCGCTTGACGCACCGCGCAGCACGCACCACGCTTTCCACGATGAACCGCATCAAGCTGCTGCCCGAGCATGTCGCCAATCAAATCGCCGCCGGCGAAGTGATCGAGCGACCCGCCAGCATCGTGAAGGAACTGGTGGAGAACTCGCTCGATGCGCAAGCCTCGCGGATAACTGTGGAGATTCAAGCCGGCGGGCGCAGTCTCGTGCGCGTGACCGACGACGGTCTCGGCATGAGCCGCGACGACGCGTTGCTCAGTCTCGAACGCCACGCCACCAGCAAAATCCGGCGTGCCGAAGATTTGGCCGCCATCGCCACGATGGGTTTTCGCGGCGAAGCTTTGCCGAGCATCGCGAGCGTCAGTCGCTTTACTCTCACGACGCGTGAACGGGAAAGCAATTCACCGGAAGGCACGCAGATCGTCGTCAACGGCGGCAAGATCATCGAAGTCAAAGCTGCCGGCAGCGCGCCGGGCACGAGCGTGGAGGTGCGACAACTTTTTTTCAACCTGCCCGCGCGCAGAAAATTTCTTCGGTCGGAGGAAACCGAAGCCGCCCACGCGCAGCATTACCTAACGCTTGCAGCGTTGGCACATCCTGAAGTTGCATTCACTTTCGTGAAAGACACACGAACCGTCTGGCAGTTGCCCGCGCACAAGATTTCATCGGATGCCGCCAGTCGCCTTGCCGCGTTGCGCGAACGTCTTCGCGCGCTGATGGGTGATGTGAAATTGCTGGAGGTGGATTTTTCCATCTCAGTCGCCGAGGAAGCTTCCCCTGACGAAACCGAATCCTTTGAAACCGCCACGCCCGCCGGTGTTGCCTCCTCGACCCTCGACCCTCAACCATCAACCCTCCGCCTCTGGGGCTTGATGGGCGCGCCGGGTGTGAGCCGCTCGACGCGCGAAGATCAGCACGTGTTTGTGAACCGCCGCCCGGTCGAGAATCGCGGCATCAACTTCGCCTTGATGGAAGGCTATCACACCGCGCTGATGAAGGGGCGCTATCCGGTTTGCTGTTTGTTTCTCGAAATAAATCCCGCCGCTGTGGATGTAAACATTCATCCGGCGAAGCGCGAAGTGAAGTTTCATCGCGAGGCAGAGGTGCGGCGGTTCGTGGCGCAGGCGGTGCGGGAGACGTTGTTGAAGTTTCATGCGGTGGAAACGGCGAGGCCGAACATTCAACATTCAACATTCAACGTCCAACATCCAAGTTTGCCCACGCCGCCGGTCATCACGATGCCGGGAGAGGAGAAAACGCCGGAGCCGATAGAACTGCCGAACTTCACTCCGCCCGCGCCGCAGCGGCCAGCGATGTTCCCGACGAAGACCGAGCAAACGCCCCTGAAGATGGGCTTCGCGTCGTCCACAGTCCGAGCGCCCGAACCGCCCGCTCCATCCTCCATCCTCCATCCTCCACCTTCGCCTCAACCCGCAGCGACGCCCACGCCACTGCTCAATGTTCCGCTTCGTCTCGTTGGCGTCATCGGCAAACTCTACGTGGTGCTGGAATCGGATCGCGGTTTGGTGCTCCTCGATCAACACGCGGCGCATGAAAGAATTCTTTTCGAGCAAATGCTGGAGCGGCTGGAACGCAAAGCCCAAGCACCGTCACAAAAACTTTTGCTACCTGAGACGATTGAGCTTTCACCGCGAGACGCGCAGTTTCTCCGCGAACAACTCGCCGCGCTCACGCGATTGGGCGTGGGTCTCAGTGAGTTTGGCGAGCGCACCTTCCTGCTCGACGCGCTGCCGCCCTTCGTGAAGGTGAGCGATTCGCGCCGCTTCGTGATTGATTTGGTGGACGAATTGAAAGCCGCCGGTCGCGAAGTGAATTCCGCGCGTCTCGGCGAACACGTCGTAGTGAAAACGGTCTGCCGACATGCGGTCAAGGCGAACGATCCGTTGCGTGGCGCGGAATTGGAAAATCTCGTCGAAGATTTGCGGCGGTGCACGATGCCTTACACGTGTCCGCACGGCCGGCCCACGATCATCGAGATGAACTACCGCGAGCTGGAGCGGAAGTTCGGGCGGACGCAATGACTTTGGTAGGGACGCGTTCCACCGCGTCCCATTCCGAAAAAATTAGGGACGCGGTGGAACGCGTCCCTACCAGATTGAATTGGGAAATTCTTACGCCGCCGGAATCGTTTCGACCTTCGCGTTGTTTTCCAGGAATTCCAGCACCTTCTCGTGCGCGAGCTGGTCGTAGATTTCCACGAAACCGTTGCGCTTCTGGAGGTCTTTCACGAATTTCTCGACGGGAATCTGGTTCATCGCGGCGATGGTCTGCACGCGGCGCAGAATCTCCTCTTGCGAGACCTTGATGTCTTCCTTCTCGGCGATCTTGCGCGCGAGGAACTCGAACTTGACGCGGTCCTTGGCGTTGGCGGCGGCGGCGGAATAGATCGCGTCCTTT
>SCTL01000900.1 GCA_004297495.1 Verrucomicrobiota bacterium | reverse complement strand
CCGCGCATCGTGCAATTATGCAACGCCAAATACCCTCCCCATCCCGCTTCAATGCCAACACGCCCCTGACGATCCAAGAAGCAGTTGGTTATTCCAACGGAACCAAACCACCAGCTAAGCGCTCCGGCACTGAATTCCGAATTGATTAGGCTGGCTTTGATGGAGCCGAAATATCCTTGGAAATAGTTTTGATCGATGTTCACGGCGGAACATTTCGTGAACCGCATCACGATTTCCGCGTTATCTTCTGCTGTCATGGACGAACCCTCAATCGCTCCCGGCCCCGGTGGCGCAGTCCACAGACTGTTTGCTTGTTCTTGAACCGTGTTGTTCCGCACGAAGTAGCAGGGAGACTCCACAGTTCCATCAAACACCAAGCGCTGCCGATCATTCAGATATATTCCACAATCTTGGTTTGCATCCGTGCGAAACCATGCGACTGCGGTTCCCGCGCTGAATGTCAAATCATTGGTTACCGTGGTCGCACCGAAGGCGTAATCAAGTGGGTTGTAATGGTAGCCGAGGTCTGGCACATCGGTGTCGCGCTGTGCTTGCGGGCCAAGCGTCGCAGGGCCTTCGTACGTTTCATCGACATAGACGAGAGGTGGATAGGTCGTTTTCTTTCCCAGAGACGCAATGAGGTCAGGACTGAGGTTGGTCGTGCCGGCGTTCCGATACGGACTGTTGGTCGTGAGGTAGTGAGTCGCCGCGCCGACGGTTTGGTAGATTCCTGAATTGTTGGACAACCAGATGGTTGTGTTGGTCGTAAACGCAACATAGGCATTATCCGTCCAGTTAGTAACTGAGGTAAGCAACGAATTGGTCAGATAGAAAGACGATGCCGATCCCGGTTCTGTGTCAACACTGGTGGCAAATGTGTCGCAGCGATCGACCGTCAGATGATTCCCGACGACGTTCCAACGCAATGCTCCGTAAACGACATTTTCCACCTCTGTGATGAGTGAGTTTGCAATTTGTATTACGCTGTCCTCAGTCCCCACGAATGCACGTTGGCATTTGACGAGTTGGACGTCAGAAAAAGTACTTGTATCTCCCTCGCCATTTTCAAACCCGGCCCTCAAACGACTCACCCGCAGATATTTTACGTGATTTTGCGGCCACAAATACAATCCTGCGCCGCCGTAGTATCCAGAGGGATTGCCTGTGCTTCCCGATATATTCTCACCGACGGTATTATCATCCTTTGCTGTGAATACAGCCACGCGATATGGTGCGGTATCGCAATTCAGGACTTCATCAATGTAGATTTTGGCCGCTGTATTCGTTGAAAACTTCACAACTGTCCCACCTTCAATTGTCGTGGTACCGTAGAGGACCACTCCGTTAGTGCAGTAGTAGGTTGTGTCGCTTTGAAAGGTAAAATCTGTTGCCCCACTCAGTATTTGATAATCCAAGACCAGCCCCGCCTGTGGCGTGCCGAGCTTGGCCGTCCGCATAGGTTGTTTCGTGCGTTTTGCGGACTTCACGGTCGGCAACAGGCGTTTGTTGGAAACCAGATAGCGAACAGAATCTTTCGTTGGTTTTAGTCGGGCTTGCTTCTTCGGCGTTGGTAATTCATCCAGATCGGCAGCAATCGCGGGAACGGCCACTTCTTCAACGAGAATCTGTCGTCCATCCAGCCAAAGCCACTGTTTGCCCACCGGCACTTTTCGCGCTGACGTAACTTCTGCCGCGCTCTCGTCTCCGAGTCGAAATGCGCTACCGCGCCCCATTCGCATGGCACCGAAATCCAGCCTGTTATCGTTCAGCGTACCGTACTTCGTCTTTAGTTCGGCGGTTTTGACGATGGGCTCAGGTGCAGACAGGAATTCGGTCAACACTTGCAGGCGCGTAGTTGCGGAACTCAGTCCGAACTTTTCGGGTAACGGTGGTCGCTCGTGCAGAATCACATCTTGTTCGAATCCTCGCAGCCGGTAGGTGTAGCGCACGTCGGCGGTGAAATCAGTGAAGGTGCTCGGATAAACTATCTGGTTGTCACCCACGAT
>SCTL01000899.1 GCA_004297495.1 Verrucomicrobiota bacterium | reverse complement strand
GTTGAAAGGTCATCAGACCTTGATCGGTCGGAGCGAGGGGGAAATTTTTGTCAACTCCACGGGCAATCCGCATCTCGCGCAAGGCGGCAGCGGCGATGTGCTGGCGGGATTTCTCACCGGCCTGCTCGCGCAACCGGAATTGCAGACGGACGCCGCGCGCACGATCAGTTACGCCGTCTGGCAACACGGCGCGACGGCGGACGCGTTGCAGTCGCGCCGCGCGAACTGGACGACGGAGGATCTGGCGGGCGAAGTGGGAAACGTCAGCGCTCGAGCAATCGCTCCGGGCTGACGGCATCCTCGCCGAGGTGATACTTGGGCGCGGCCTTGAGCGAGAAGGCGAGCGCGACCGTGATGTCATCGCCGCCTACGAGATTGTCGCGCACGCGCAACGTGAGGGCCCCCGTCCAGCTCCGCAGATCGCGATAGATCGTGTAGAACTGTTCTTCGAGTCGTCCGGTGCTCGCCTCGAAGAAATGCGAGGCGCGGAAACCCCAGTTTTCGTTGAGCCGGTAAAAGAGCGTGCTGCGGAAAAGATTGTTGCCCTCGCCCAGCGCCTCGGGCGAGCCGCTCAAATCATCGCGCACATACCAGTGCGCCAGTCCCCAACTCCACCGATCGTTCGGGCTGAGCGTGAGTTCGTGCAAGGCGAGACGAAAGTGTCCCGTCTCGAGATCGTAACGCACGGCGGACTCCAGCGTGATCCAGTCGCGTGGAGAAAATTTCAAATCGGAAAAAAGATCGGCGAACGTCGTCTGGCCTGCGTCGGGATTGAGCCGCCAGTCGGTGTAGAGTTCCCAGTTCAACAAATCCTGCACCGCGCCGTGGCGTTTCGTTTGCAGCCGGTTTCGCAGGCCGAGACGCAAGACGTTCTGGCTGTCAATGGAATCAATGGAATTGAAGTCGGGATACTCGATTGGCCGCAATCGCAAACTCGGCAGCGTGTAATCGAATGCCGGCAACTGGCTGGAGGCTGGATGCGGTTGCGGCACGAACACGTAATTCACCGACGGCTCGACGATGTGCCGGAGTCCGTCCACGTCGAACCAGCCGTTCGTCGCGCCGCGCCAAACCCGCGAAGCTTTGAAGGAAATCTCCGCACCGGTGTTGAACACGCCGCGATACGCTTCGTCATTCGTGCCGCCCGGACCGCCGGCGTCGCTGTAGGCGCTGAGCCGGCCGCCGACGCGCGGGGTGAAATTGAGCCAGCCGAAAAAAGTTCGCGGCGCGGTGAGTTGATGGAACGTGTCGGCGCGCGCGGCGGAATAATCCAAGCCGGTGAGCACGCCGTTGGTTTCGGCGAAACGACGGTGATACCAGCCGACGGAACTTTCGCTCTCGTAATAAACCGGCAGCGTGCCGAGTTGCTGGCGAAACGCGGTGAGTTTCACTTCCGGCAGGCGTTCGACGGTTTCGAGAAATTCATTCACGCGCGGCTGCGCGTAAAGCTCGAGGCTGAAGTTGGGCCAGAGTTTTTCCAATTGCACGAACGTAGCCGGCTGCGGATCGCGGCGGTGTTCGGACTCAAAAAAATCGTGCTGCAATCGCTCGTCGCTGAACCACGCGACCGTGGAGCGGACGGTGAAGTTGGTGTACGGCGCAGAGAGATGCGTGAATTCGAAGCGTTGCCGATCCGCCGGCAGCGTGAAGCCCGGGCTGCTGGCCGTGGGATCATCGTCGTTGAGATAATAATACTTGAACGTGCTCTCGCCCCAGCGCCCGAGATGCAAGTCGGTGTCCAGTCCGCCGCCGAATCCGCGCAGCGAACGGTAATCGGCATGCACCCGGCCCTCGATTTGTTCGCTCGCCACCCAGGAATAATTTCCCAGCAGGTACGCGCCGAAGTGCGTGCGATAGCCGGGCGTGATCCAGAAATAGTTCCGCCGGTCAAAGCGCGTGTAGTAATAGGGAAAATAAAACACCGGCACGTCGCCCAGATAAACCACGGCGTCGCGCGCCTCGATGTATTTGCCGGGCACGATGGTCAGGCGCGAGCAGCGGATTTTCTGGAACGGCTCGGAAACGTCGTCGGTCGTGATGTAGGAACTGCGCGCGGTGTAAACGTGGCCGGTCGTGTCCGCCGTCAACCCTGCCCCCGCGGCGAACAAGGGAAATTTGCCGGTGCGAAATTCGTCCGATGACATCTGCCGCGTCTTGAAATTGAACCGGATGTGTTCGCCCGTCCAGAGTTGGTCCTCCATCTGGATGCGCACGCCGCCGTCAGCCGTGATGTCGCCGGAGGTTTGATCGAGCGAGGCAGACTCGGCGGTGAGGACCAGGTTGCTATAGCTGGCGATGACGCCATTCGTCGCGGTGATGCGGCCGGTGCGGGTGTTAAGCTCCACGCGCCCCCGCTCGTTCGCCGACTCGAATTTGATGGTGGTTTCCGTCTGCCCGAACGCCGCGCGGCCCAGGCAGAACGCCAGCAGCACGGCGGCAAGTTGGAATCGCATTCGGGTCATCGGCAAGCCAGTCAAACAGATTGGCAAAAAACTTCCAAGCGAGTTTTCCCTGACTGCGGCGCTGGCACATGAACTGCGATATGCCCGGCAAGGATACGCACATGGCAATGAAACTAAAAATGATCAAGCTGATTTCGGAATACCGAGGCTACGCGGAGGTCACCAACCGCCGCCCGAAGCCGAAGCGTCCGATGCTCTACTTGATCCAGTTGCGCGAGCAGTCCGCGCACGGTCAGGCGGAAAAACGCCGTTTGCTCGTGGAAATTGCCGAGCAGGCGCAGTTCAGCGCCCCCTTGCCGGTGAAGATCAACGTCGTCAAAGCCGGCAGCGCCTCGCTGCCCGTGGCCATTCGCTGATTCGTCCCGACCCCTTTCCGCTTCGCCGGAATTTCTCCCGAATTTTTTCTCAAGTCTGTCGGGTCTTTCCGATGACTTGAATTTAGGCAGTGTCCAACCGCGCGCCTTTCAGCGAGACACCACCGTCACTTCGGTAAATCCCATCTGCCGCAGCAGTGACTCGATCTGCAACCGCGCCCGCTCGTCCGCGTCCTTTTGAATTCCCTCCAACCGAGCCGCGCGGCGGATGTCGTCCACGGCATTCTGGCGGGCGGTTTGTTCCAGGTCCTTGTCGAACTCGCGCAGCAAACCCGTCGAGCGTTCGATGATGTGGGTTTGTTTTTCGTCCAGATACGCGTCGGTAATCTGTGAGCGCGGCAACGTCACCTTCACTTTCTGTCCGCCCACTTTCACGTCGTCGGGTTTCAACTGACTCAAATCCACGCCCGCCTTCACGACGCCGTGCGCCACCATCAACACGCGATTCTCGCCAAACCATTTCACGTCCTCCATCACCACGACTTTCTCCATCACGTATTTTACCGTGACGAGTTGCGAGAGCGTTTGCACGTGTTGCAAGACCGCCGCCGTGCCGATCACGCGCGGCCCGCCCGAGCCTGCGAGCAGGTGGCGCACAAAAAATCCCAGCCCGGCGCCGATGACGAGCACCAGCAGCAGGAGAATCGCGACGAGAAAAAGTCGGGTGCGTTGCATGGGCGCACTTTAGCCGCTGCCACGCCGGACGCAATGGCGCAACGCGGCCAAGGCGCGCGGGCGTCTCGCCCGCAGCGCGTGAAATCGTGAGCGGCGCGGAATAGCTCCAACGTCCTCTCCCGCAGGCACGCTGCGACCGGGACGGTCGCGCGCCCATCGCGCCGCGTTTGCCAGTTGGCAACCGTCGGCAAACCGGGCATCAATAGCCCATGCCTGCGCTGCTGCAACTGACCCACGTGACCAAACGCTACGCCGCCGCCGACGGCGTAAACGCGCTGCCGGTGCTCAATGGCATCTCACTTGAAGTCACGGGCCGCGAAACCCTCGCCATCGTCGGCCCGAGCGGTTCGGGCAAAAGCACGCTGCTGCAAATCATCGGCACGCTCGACAAGGCGACGAGCGGTGAAGTGTTGCTCGATGGAAAAAATCTCGCCGCTCTCGATGACCAGCAACTCGCCGCCGTACGCAACCAGCAAATTGGTTTTGTCTTCCAGTCGCACTACCTCCTGCCGCAATGCACGGTGATTGAAAATGTCCTCGTGCCGACGCTCGCTCGTAGCAGCCGAGGTGAGGAGGCTCATTCCAAATCGGCAATCGGCAATCGGCAATCGGCAATTGATCAGAGCCTCCTTACGTCGGCTGCTACAAGCGAAACCGTCGCCGCGCGCGCTGAGCGCCTGCTCAAACGCGTCGGCCTCGGCGAGCGATTGCATCATCGCCCCGGCCAGTTGAGCGGCGGCGAGCGGCAACGCGTGGCTGTGGTCCGCGCGCTCATCAATCAGCCGCAACTCCTGCTGGCCGACGAACCCACCGGCGCGCTCGATCACGCCTCCGCAACGTTGCTGGGTCAGTTACTCGTGGAGTTGAATCGCGAGGAAGGCGTGACGCTCATCCTCGCGACGCACGCGCTGGATTTGGCGAAGCGAATGGGGCGGGTGATGCGATTGGAGGACGGCAAGTTGGTAGAGGATGGAAGATAGAAGATGGATGATGGCAAAAACAACGCTGCTCGGACGCCGCCGGCTTTGGAGTGCGGCGACTCGTCGCCGCTTTCCCCGCTTGGTGGACTTGTCCACCAAGCAGCGCCGCGTCCAGCGGCGCGCAGAACAGCAGATGACGAGAGTCGTCCCCAGGCTGCAAGCTCCCGACCATTCGACGGCGACAAGTCGCCTGCCGAAAGCGGTGTCAAGTCACCGCACTCCAAAGTGCCGTGGCCGCACGCGCCAGTTCACAAGCTCGGGGACAACGCCGTTTACTTCGTCACCGCCGGCACGTTGCACAAAGAGCGGTTGTTCCACGACAAAGCGCGACTCGATTTGCTTGAGCGGCGACTCATGGGACTCGCCAGCCAATATCATTGGCAACTCGAAGCGTGGGCAGTTTTTTCAAACCACTATCACGTCGTCGCGCGCGGCTTTCCTGATTCGGCGAACCTCGGCAAGTTCCTAAAACACCTGCACGCCGACACCGCCCGCGAACTGAACCGGCTGGACGGAAAAGAAGGCCGCAAAGTCTGGTTCAACTTCCGCGACACGAAGCTCACCTTCGAGAAATCCTACCTGGCGCGATGCAATTACGTTCATCAGAACGCGGTGCATCACAAGCTCGTTCTGGTCGCCAACCAGTATCCGTGGTGTTCAGCCGCGTGGTTTGAACGCGTGGCTTCGCCTGCAATGGTGCAAACCATCTACAGTTTCAAAACCGACCAAGTGAACGTCGAAGATGACTTTTGAAAACCATAAAACGTCCGCGACCGCCGCCCCCGCTTTGGAGTGCGGTGACTTGTCACCGCTTTCGGCAGGCGACTTGTCGCCGTCGAGCGCGGTGGCGTGGACGCCTTTTGCGAAGCGCGTGGTTCTGGTGATTCCGCGCGCCGCTCTGCGCGGCGCTGCTTGGCCGACAAGTCGGCAAAGCGGACAAAGCGGCGACAAGTGGCCGCACTCCAAAGCGCGGAGGCGTGTTGGCGCATGACTTTTCGCACGCTCATCCGGCGCAACCTGCGTTTCCACTGGCGCGCGCATCTGGGCGTGGTGCTCGGCGCGGCGGTGGGCAGCGCGGCGCTCATCGGCGCGCTGGTGGTGGGCGATTCGGTCAGGGAGAGTTTGCGGGAACGGGCGCTGTCACACTTGTGTAAAACTTATGCTGCCCTAGATGCTGGCGACCGTTTCTTCTCCCGCGAATTATTTGAGCGGATGGCAGAGACTAATGCGGCCCGCGTGTTGGCCTCAAATGTACCCGTGCTGCACTGGACTAGGGGAATATTTGATCGTGGGTCTGAACTGCTGCATTTCTCTGGTAGTATCTCTCGAGCGGATGACGGGACTCGGTTAAATCGAATTTCAGTCTTTGGAACGGAACCCGGTTTTTTTGGTTTTTTGATTCCTAAAGCTTCAGCGGCAGGAGGGATAAATCATTCCCCGACCTCACCGCCTGAGAATGCTACTTGGCTTAATTCCGAACTAGCGGAGCGGTTGAACGTAAAGGTCGGTGATGAAGTATTGATTCGCGTTCCGAAGCGCATGTCATTCAGCACTGAAAACCCAGTCGCTTCGCGCAACAGCCGCGTCACCAGCTTGCACCTAAGAGTTGATCGAATTCTTTTCGCACCCGCCGGAGACCTTGCGCTCCAGTCTTCAACTTCACCGGCTTTGAACGCCTTTGTAAGTCTGCCGCAATTGGGTGCGGCTGTGGAAGCTGAAGGGCGTGCAAATATGATACTCTCGCAAGCATCTCTTCGTTGGCGGTCGGTGAATCTGTCAGAATCATTCCAAAAAGATTACCTCGAATGGCAATCCGGAGGCGGAACAAATCCTTTCTTCAGTACCCACTGGTACACTGTAGCTCGGAATGGCCAATATTCGATTGGCTTGCCCTGTTCCTCTTCAGAAACCGCCTCCGAAGCCTCGCTTGTTCTTTCGCAGACGTGGAATTTGGAAGACGCCGAGTACGCACTCGTTCAACCACGGGGGACGGGGGTTTTGGAATTACGCACGCCACGTGTTTTCCTCGATACTCCAGTTGCTGGTTCAGCACTCGCCGCCAACACCGACGCGGAACCCATCCTCACTTACCTCGCCACGTTGCTCCGCGCCGGCACGAACGCCACGCCTTACTCGATGGTCACCGCTGCCGGGTCGCCGTGGACTCCGGTGGATTTGCGCGAGGACGAAATCGTCGTCAGTCAGTGGCTCGCGGAGGATTTGCACCTGAAGCCGGGCGACGAGATCGCGTTGAGTTATTTTCTGCCCGAGTCCGGCGCGAAGTTGACCGAGGCCACCAACACGTTCCGCGTCCGCAGCATCGTGCCGCCGGAAATGCCGTGGGCGGACCGCACGTTGATGCCGGATTTTCCGGGCCTCGAAAAGGCCGAGAGCACACGCGATTGGGACGCGGGCTTCCCGCTCACCTACAAGATTCGCCCGAAGGACGAGGAGTATTGGAAGAAATATCGCGGCACGCCCAAGGCGTTCATCACGCTCGCCGCCGGGCAGAAGATGTGTGGAAATCGGTTTGGGAATTTGACGGCGATCCGGTTTCCGATACCGACAAATGCGGTAGGGACGCGTTCCACCGCGTCCCAAACTTCTCCCGAAAATGGGGACGCGGTGGAACGCGTCCCTACCAACGTCGAGGATTATCGCGCCGCACTGGAGAAAAAAATCCTCGCCAATCTCAAGCCGGAGGAACTGGGCCTGCGCTTCGAGCCGGTGCGAGAACAGGCGCTCAAGGCGGCAGAGGAATCGCAAGATTTTGGCGGACTATTTCTCGGGTTCAGCTTTTTCCTCATCGCGGCGGCGCTGTTGCTCATAGCGCTGTTGTTTCAGTTCGGCCTCGAACAACGCGCGCCCGAGATCGGCACGCTGCTCGCGCTCGGGTTCACGCCGAAGCAAGTGCGAAAACTTTTGCTGCGCGAAGGCGTGGCGCTGGCTTTTCTCGGCGGTGTGATTGGCGCAATTGGCGGAATTTATTTTGCGAAAGCCATGCTGCACGGCTTGACGACGGTGTGGCGCGATGCCGTTGGCGCGACGTCGCTGAACTTTCACGTCACAGGTCAAACGCTAATCATCGGCTTGTTTGCCAGCGTAGTGGTCAGCGCAATAACCCTCTGGCTCGCGCTGCGAAAATTTGCGCGGCGACCGGCGATGCAGTTGTTGACGGGCGCGGATTTGGAGTGCGGTGACTTGTCGCCGCTTTCGGCAGGCGACTGGTCGCCGTCGAGCTTGGAGGGGCGCGCGACTCCAGGGCAACGGTTGATGATGGTGATTCGGCGCGCCGCTGGACGCGGCGCTGCTTGGGCGACAAGTCGTCCAAGCGGGAAAAGCGGCGACAAGTCGCCGCACTCCAAAGCGGCTTGGGCCGCGTTGGTGACGGCATTGGGTCTGGTGGGGTGGGCGATGGCAAAAGGTGAGACGGCGAGCGCCGAGGTTTTTTTCAGCGCGGGCGCGTTGGTGTTGGTGGCGGGATTGAGTTTCGCGAGCGCGTGGCTGGCGAACCTGGCGCGCGGCCCCCTCACCCCGGCCCTCTCCCCCTCGGAGGGGGCGAGGGAGAAACGTCGCCAGCCGTCAGGTGATGCGAGCCTGAGCAATTGCTTTTTCAGTTTGAGGACACTCGCGGTGCGCGGGTGCGCGCGCCGGCGCAAGCGGAGTCTGGCCACCGTGGCCATGCTGGCGTGCGGAAGTTTTTTGATCGTTAGCATCGGCGTGTTTCGGTTAGACGCGAATCGCGATGCGACGAAGAAAACTTCCGGCACGGGCGGCTTTGCGCTCATCGGCGACACGACGATGCCGGTGGTGCAGGATTTGAATTCGCAGTCGGGTCGGGAGTTTTTTGCGTTGAACGAAACGGATTTGAGCGGCGTGAACTTCGTGCCGTTCCGCGTTCACGAAGGCGACGAGGCGAGTTGTTTGAACCTGAACGCGGCACAAAAGCCCCGGCTGCTTGGAGTGAAACCGGAGAGGTTAGGAGGTCGGTTTGGGTTTGCGAAACTCATGTCAAATACGTTCGTCAAAACGGACGCTTGGTCGCTCTTAAGCAAGACGAGCGTGCCGGATCGCGCGCCGGTCGAACGTGAAGAAATCCCCGCCGTCGGCGACGCGAATTCCATCCAGTGGGCCATGCACAAGAAAGTCGGCGACACGATTGATTACGTGGACGAGCGCGGGCAGCCGTTCAAGGTGCGCATCGTCGGCGCGGTGGCGAATTCCATTTTGCAGGGGCAACTCATCATTGATGAAACGGAATTCGTGAAACGCTTTCCGGGCGAGAGCGGGTATCGAATGTTCCTGGTGGACGCGCCGTCGAACAGCGTGACGCAAGTTTCCGCCACGCTTTCGCGCGCGATGCAGGACGTTGGGCTGGAACTGACGCCTGCCGCGCAACGGCTCGCGCAGTTCAACGCGGTGCAGAATACTTATCTCGGAACATTTCAGGTTTTGGGCGGACTCGGTTTGCTGCTTGGGAGTGTGGGCCTAGGCATCGTGGTGTTGCGAAATGTTCTGGAGCGGCGCGGCGAACTGGCGGTGCTGATGGCGGTGGGTTTTCGCAAACCGCACGTGCAACGGCTGCTTTTGATCGAGAACGGCGCGCTGCTAGCGCTGGGGTTGGGAGTCGGCGTGATCGCGGCGGCGGTGGCGGTGCTGCCGGCGGCGCTCTCACCCGCGACGCAGTTGCCTTATGGTTCACTCACGGTGACGTTGGGCGCGGTGTTGCTCAACGGCGCGTTGTGGACCTGGGCAGCGACGCGCGTGGCAGTGCGCGG
Source organism: Verrucomicrobiota bacterium (assembly GCA_004297495.1). Classification (GTDB taxonomy): domain Bacteria; phylum Verrucomicrobiota; class Verrucomicrobiia; order Limisphaerales; family JADLHS01; genus SCTL01. The sequence continues at coordinate 1,557 of SCTL01000899.1, read as the reverse complement.
GGATTTGTTGAAGGCGTTACGGAACGAGTGATTTGCAACCACGGATGGACACGGATTAACACGGATGAAAACTATTTTGCTTTGCGTGCTTCTGAGTTTGGTCTGGCTGACTGGGCTGGCTGACCCGTTGAAACCGCTGTACGAAAATAATTTTGAAAAGGCCGAGGTCGGCAAGTTGCCGGAAGAATTGCTCGTGCTTGGCGGCGAGTTCGCGGTGAGGAGCGAGGGGACGAACAAATTTCTCGAACTGCCCGGCGCGCCGCTGGACAGCTTCGGCGTGCAGTTCGGTCCGGCGGAAAAAGAAGACGTGGCGGCGAGCGCGAAGATTTTCGGAACGATGAAGGGGAGACGTGCGCCGACGTTTGGCGTCGGACTCGGCGGCGTGAGCGGATGGAAATTGCAAGTCTCGCCCGGCAAGAAAGCCATCGAGTTGTTGAAAGATCAGGACGTCAAAGCGAGCAAGGATTTTGAGTGGAAGGCCGGAACGTGGACGCAGCTTCGCTTGCAAATCCGCAAACTCAAAGACGGCGCGTGGCGTGTTCAGGGCAAAGCCTGGGCGCAAGGCGCGAGCGAACCAAAAGAGTGGCTGGTGGTCTTTGAGGAAACGGAAGCACCGATGGCAGGCAAAGCGTCGGTTTTGGGCAGCCCTTTTTCAGGCACGCCGATTTATTTTGATGACCTGCTCGTTGAGCGCGCGACTGCGAAATAATTCAAATCAAACCGAAAGGAAATCACATGAACAAGCTGATCCCGTTTCTCGCGACCGCACTGGTTGCGACTATTCCCGCCGCGGCGCAAGAGTGGGCCAAGGCGCGGCTCGAAAATTCTCCGCGCCACCTCGAGTGGGTGAAGGTGAAACACGGCGAGCGCGAAGTGAATTGTTCCATTGCGTATCCCGAGGTGAAGGATAAGGCCACGGCGGTGATTGTCATTCACGAGATTTTCGGACTCACGGACTGGGTGCGCAGTGTGACGGATCAACTGGCCGAGGCGGGCTACATCGCCATCGCGCCGGATTTGCTATCCGGTTCCGCGACGAATGGCGGCGGCACGGCGGAACTCGGCGGCGGCGACGCGGTGCGCAAAGCCATTTCCTCGCTCAAGCCGGATCAAGTCACCGCCGATCTCGACGCGGTGTTTGAGTACGTCAGCAAGCTTCCTTCGTGCAACGGCAAGGTGGTGGTCGCGGGATTTTGCTGGGGCGGCACGCAGACGTTTCGTTACGCGACGAATAACAAGAAATTGAAGGCGGCGTTTCCGTTTTACGGCACCGGCCCGGAGAAGGCGGACGAGATCGCGCGGATTGAATGTTCCGTGTTTGGTTTTTACGCGGGCAACGATAATCGCGTCACCTCCACGGTGGCCAAGTCCGCTGAGTTGATGAAAGCCGCCAAGAAAACTTACGAGCCGGTCACATACGAAGGCGCGGGCCACGGCTTCATGCGCGCGGGCGAAGCGCCGGACGCGGGCGAGGCGAACAAGAAAGCGCGCGGCGAAGCGTGGCAGCGCTGGAAGGAATTGTTAAAGAAGATTTGAGCCGGCGCGCGAAGATTCGGC
>SCTL01000898.1 GCA_004297495.1 Verrucomicrobiota bacterium | reverse complement strand
AGGGGAGCATCACGTCCACGTCCAGCACGGTCGCAAGCAAACCATCGGGCACGGCGTCGCCGCTGATCGTGCCGTCGGGGTTGATGCTGAAGTTGAGGCGGTTCAGCCCCGCGAGCGCGAGCACGGTGGCGTCGAGCTCGCCGCGCTCGCCGACTTTCGTCATGCGTGTGGTCACATTGCCGCGAATCTCGACGATCTTCAGGTCGGGGCGCTGCACCAGCAACTGCGCCTTGCGCCGCGTGCTGCTGGTGGCGATGGTTGCACCTTTCGGAAAATCCTTCAGCTTGGTGTGTGGAGCGAAGCCGCGCAATTCATCCTGTCCGGGTGTCCAGTCTTCGGAAGATTTGTCAGCAGCACGTTGCTTGATGAAATCGGCGGAGCGATAAATCAGGACGTCACGCACGTCGGCGCGTTTCGGAGTCGCGGCGAGAACCAATCCAGCCGGCAAGTCCGTCGGCAAATCTTTCAAGCTATGCACGGCGATGTCGGCCTGGCCTTTGACGAGTGCGACTTCAAGTTCTTTCGTGAACAAACCTTTCGGCAGGCTGGCGTCAGTCTTGGCCATGGAAGCTTTCTGCAACTTGTCCCCGGTCGTCTTGATGATCTTCAGCTCGAATCGAAGTCGCGGAAAAGTGGCGCGGCACTGCGCGGCCATCATGTTGGCTTGAGCGAGCGCCAGCGCGCTGCCGCGCGTCGCGATCATGATGGGGCGGTTGTTGGGATCAGGCATGGGAGGAAATTGGATTTGAGATTTGCGATTCAGGATTTGATCGAGCGTGGCCGAGCAACGGTTTCACTTTCTCCGCAATGATCGCCTCGCAGCGCGCGATTTCGTCTTTGCGCTGTTGCAGATAATCGTTCGCGATGGTTTGCAGGTCGTCCACGTTATAAAGATACACGTTCTCCATGAAGTTGACCTCTGGATCAATGTCGCGCGGCACGGCGATGTCCACGAGCAATAGCGGACGGCTGCGGCGGAGTTTCATGAGCGGTTCAAGCTTCGTGCGGTCGAGGATGTGATGTGGCGCGGCGGTGCTGCTGATGACGATGTCAATCTTCTCGAACTCGCACGACCAATCATCGAACTGCACGGCGCGACCGCCGAGTTCCTGGGCCAAAGCTTGTGCGCGGTCAATCGAACGGTTCGCGACGATGATGCTGCGCGCGCCGCGCGAGAGCAGGGCGCGGGCGGTCTTTTCACTGGTGTCGCCGGCACCGATGACCATCACGTCGTGCTCCTTGAGCGTGCTGAAAATCTTTTCCGCCAGTTCCACCGCGACGGACGCGACGGACACGCTGCCACGCTGGATGTTCGTCTCGGTGCGGATGTGTTTGGCCACGTTGAACGCCCGCTGAAACGCTTTGTTCAAGCGCCCGCCGGTGTGGCCGTTTTGGAGCGCGAGATCGTAGGCTTTCTTGAGTTGGCCGAGGATTTCCGTTTCGCCGAGCACCATGGAGTCGAGGCCGGCGGCAACTTTGAAGAGATGCTGGACGCTGTGCGGTTCGGCGAGCGAGTAAAGCTCGTCGGTGAGCGGGTCGCGATAATCGTGGACGGTGGTGAGAAATCCCTTCAACTCATCGAACGCCTTCGCGGGTTCGAGCGTCGTAGCCGCGTAAATCTCCACGCGATTGCACGTCGAGAGAATCACGGCCTCCTCGGCGATACCTTCGTTGCGCAACAGTTCGAGCGTGGCGGGAATGCGCGCCTCGGCGAACGCGAATCGTTCCCGCAATTCCACGGGCGACGTGCGATGGCTGAGGCCGACAACGACAACGCTCATGGATGTTGCTGGTGCAGGGTTGAAAGCAGATTCGTCCCCCAGAATGTCAGAAGCAGAAACGCGAAGATGCCGATGACGCCGCAGGCGAAGCGACGCCCGGCGAAGTTGAATCGCCAGCGCGCGACCAGCAGCCCCAAATAGGCCGCCCACAAAAGCGCGGACCAGACGACTTTCGTTTCGCGCCAGTACTTCACGCCCTCGGGTCGCGGCAGATGGCCGCCGGCGGAGAGGCCGAGCGTCAGCAAGACGAAGCCAACCAGCACGAGTCGTTGCGTGACGATTTCGAGCCGCTGGATGGGCGGTAGCAGCGAGAGCACGGCTTTGAGTTTGTTGAACTTCAAGTTGTGCTGCTGCGTGAGGAACATGATGGCCGAGATCGAGCCGAGGCCGAACGAACCGTAAGCCAGCAGGATGGAGGCGGCGTGGAGACTTTGCAGGCCGTGCGAAAACTCCGGCTTCGGTCCGTGCGGCGGATCGAGCGAGGGCATGAGCGCGAACACGCCGATGGTGAAGAGCACAGGCGACGCAAACGCGCTGACGAAGCGCAATTGCGGCAGCAGGCAAACAATCAAGCACGCCAAAGCGAGCGCCCACGCGAGAAAGATCGTGGCCTCGAAAAGATTGTTGACCGGGCATTGCTTGAGCGAGAAGCCGCGCAGGACCATGGCCGTGGTGTGGCCGGCGAAGCCGAGGAGCAGGAGGAAAAAGTTCACGTGATCATCACGGCGGAAGCCTTTCCGCCAGAGGAACACGGAATAAACGAGGCTGACGCCGTAAACGATTACAGCCAGCAGGAAGGTGTGTCGGTCAGTGAACCACGCCACGGTGACAGGTTAAGCAGGCGGAGCGGAGGCGCAAGGCGCAAGTGGGGCGGGAGATTTGCCCACGAATGGACGCGGATGAACACGGATTCGGAATCAAAGAGGAACGGAAGGTTTGCAGACTAGCTCCATGTAGGCCACGCCCGGTTGTGGTGCATTCTTTAATAGGAGAGGATCAATGAAACCATGCATGCGGGTCTCCCTCCGAGTAAATCACAGTCCCTGGCTCAAACCACCAATCGGCAGGATTCTCAGCCGGTCGCTTCTCACCGGGATAATAAGAAGCACAGCCCGAGCAGACGATTAAGAGAAAGCAACACCCCGCAACTATTGCCGCCCATTTCACACACACGGGACGGAAGAATCTCTTCATGTTCTCATTCTTGACCTGTGATAGTGAACTGTCAACTCGCACGCAGTGACGTAACATCTAAGATTTGAGTAGGCCGAAAGATCTTCAGCCCATCTCGATTCATAGCGTGACAGTATTCTGCGAACAAAACCCTGTCGAGCGCGGCTTTCTATCGTGAAGCGAACCCAGAGCATCCGTTGGCGAAAACCGAAATGGTTGCGCAGGGTGGCCGATTGCAGAATCCCGAAACGAAGTTGAAAGATTACTGTCCGGGCGGCGGGGAGAGAACTTTTACTAGCCGCGCCTCGCTCAACGCATCGGGATGACCTTGATAAATGACCACGCCGTTGGTGCCGACCAGCATGGCGTAGGGGACGCTCGTGGCGCCAATCACGTTCGCGAGTTTGCCTTCCGACTCGACGGCATTCGGGAATTCCATCGCCGGCCCGGCGTATTCGCGGACGTCTTCCTCGGATTGGCCGGAGATGCCGACAATGACGAGGCGGTCGCTGAATTTCTTTTGCAACGCGTTGAGAATCGGGATTTCCGCCTGGCACGGTTTGCTCCAGGTGGTCCAGAAGAACACGAGCACGTTCTTGCCGGCGGTGAACGGTTTCTCGCCCATCCATTTTTCGACTTCCAACTTCGGCGCGGTCTTGCCCACGTAGGAGCGGTCGGAGATCGGGTCCACGATGTTGTTCTCGCTGCTCTGGGATTCCTCCTTGGCTTTGCGGATTTTCTTTTGCGCCTTGGCGGTCAGTTCGCCTTGCAACATGTCGTAGTACGCTTTGTCGTCATTGGCCTGCGCGCGTTCGGTCTCGGCGGACTCGTTGGGATCGTACTCAAAGTGCTTTTGAACTTCCGGCGGGAGCAGGCGGAGCTTGACGTTGGAAATGCCCTTGGTGTGCGTGAAGTAAAGGTCCGTGGCGTTCGCGCCGATGGTGGTGACCTTGTAATAAGTTTTCGACCCGACCTTGAGTGTATCAAATTTAAGCGGTGCCGCGACCAGTGTACAGGCCGAGAGCAGGGCAAAAAACAATGATAGCAGCCTACAATTCACGCGTTGCTAATGCACGACAGACCAACAATTAGCAAGTGCACAAAACATGCCATGAGCTTCCAGATCTCGGGCCAACGTCGGAGGAAAGCCGCCCAACGTGACGCAAAATAAAAAGCTGCGCGATGCGTGGGAACGGCTATTTTTCCCTCAGACCAGTTTGAGCCGGCAGCGCGCCCATGACGTCATGAAAGAATCATTCGCCTCTCCGACCGAGATGCAGAACCTGCTCTTCGCCGAACTGTCGCGCATGTTCGGGCAGGAAGTTCCGCTCTACGACAAATCACTGCTCGTCAACCAGGCTTGCAATCAAACCGTCTGCGCGTTGCTCGGGAAAAAATATTCCGGCTTCAGTCTGAGCAGTGAGCAACTCGACAAGACGAGCGGCGAACGGCACGGCGCGATCCGCATCGGCAAGCCCGAGGAGTACCGCTGGATCGCTGGTTTCTTCGCCGCGTTCGGGATGGAGCCGCATAATTTCTACGACATGACGACGCTCGGCGGCAAGAGCCAGCCGGTCATCGCCACGGCGTTCCGTTCACGGCTCAATCCCGAGCATCGCATCTTCACTTCGTTGTTGATGGCGGACTATTTTGATCCCGCGACTCGTCAACGCATCGAGACTTTGCTCGCACCGCGTCAGGTGTTCTCGCAACGGGCGAAGGAACTCGTCGAAAAGAATCAGAAGCAGGGCGGACTCGACCTGAACGATTCTCGCGCGCTGATCCACGAAGGCACGGCGCGCATTTTTAAGTGGACTGGTCAGGCCCACGACCATCGGCTCTATCAGGAATTGTCGAAAGCCGGATTCAAGATCGCGGCGGATATCGCGTGTTTCGAGTCGCACCATTTGAATCATCTCACGCCGAACACGTTTTGCCTGGACCTCTACACGACGGCGATGAAGTTTTGCCTGGGCGAGTTGACTGTGGAAGTTTTCACGCGTCGCGCGCAGCAGGCGCTGGAGTTTCTCGCCAGCTTCGCGGATCGCGATTGGATGAAGCTGCATTTCAAACATCTCACGCTGCGGGACATTGACGGCTTTGCCATCGAGTCGGTCAGCGAGGGAGCGATTGCGGACCTCGTAAAAGCTTTGCTCGTGAGACTGCAACAATCCGATCTCGACTTCAGCAAGTTGAACCACGCCGGCTTCAAGGATTTCACGGAAGGGCCGCCGGAGGACACGCCGATTCTGCTGCGCCAGGACTCCTACAAGGCGCTGACCGAGCCGGTGAAGTTTCGCGAAGCCGACGGCACGACGGTGGACACGGTTCACACCGCGCGCTTCGGCGAAATCGAGCAA
>SCTL01000897.1 GCA_004297495.1 Verrucomicrobiota bacterium | reverse complement strand
TATGTTTTCATAGACAACAACTCGACGGACCAGACGCAGAAGCTGCTTCGCGAATACGCCGCCGCCGACCAGCGCATCAAGCTGATCTTCAACCTACGGAACTTCGGCCACCTGCACTCACCGTATCACGGACTGCTGCAAACCCAGGGCGACGCGACTTTATTGCTGACGGCGGATTTGCAGGACCCACCGGAACTCATTCCCCGGTTCATCGCCAAGTGGGAGGAGGGTTTCAAAATCACGCTCGGAGTAAAAAACGAAAGCGAAGAGTCACCCCTCTTCTTCTTTCTACGGAAGACTTACTACGAACTGGTCTCCCGCCTCAGCCAGGTGGAATTGCTCAAGAACGTGACCGGCTTCGGCCTCTATGACCGCCAGGTCATCGAGCAGCTGCGACAATTGAACGATCCCGATCCCTATCTACGTGGCATCATTTGCGAGCTGGGCTTCCCTATCGCGCAGATTCCGTTCGTTCAACCCGTCCGCAAGCGCGGCATCACCAAGAACAATTTCTACACGCTCTACGATACGGCGATGCTGGGCGTGACGGGCTTTTCAAAAATTCCGCTGCGGCTGGCGACGATGGTCGGCTTTGCCAGTTCGCTCCTTTCGCTGGTCTGCGCCGTGGTCTATTTCGTTTACAAACTGCTTTTTTGGGAACGGTTCACGGTCGGGGCGGCGCCCATGGTCATCGGTCTCTTTTTCTTTGCGTCGGTGCAACTTTTTTTCATCGGGGTGTTGGGTGAATACATTGGCGCCATCCATACGCAGGTGCGCAAGCGGCCACTGGTCGTGGAGAAGGAGCGGGTGAATTTTTGAACGCGCCGAAAATGAATCCGCACGGCGGGCTGGGTTCACGCGACCAGTTGCCGGACCAGCGCGTCGTCATCACCGGCGTCACCGGCACGCTCGGTATGCACATCTTGGAAGAACTGCTCGAATGGCCGGGCATCAGGGTCCTGGCGTTGGTGCGGCGCGAGTCCCAAGTCAGCCTGAATCATCCCGCCGTCGTGGTTGAGCGGGTTAGTTTTTCCGATTTGCTGACAATCGTCCGGCTTATTCACGACTTCCAGCCTACGGCGGTGATCCACTGCGCCGCCACCGGCATGCAACTGCCGCGCCCGCCGTGGGCCGACCTGGTCCGGTTCAACGTGGATTTCAGCGTCCAGTTCTGCGAACTCAGCGCCCACGTGCCGGGTTGCCAGTTCGTTTACGTGAGCACCGGGCTGGCTTATCGCGATCAGGGCCGCCCGTTGCACGAAGAGGACTCCTTTGACACGCATCATCCCTACGCCGCCGGCAAAGCCGCTGCCGACATTCTCGTGCGCGCCACCGCCGCGGAATTCCGCCTGCCCCTCACCGTCGTCCGGCCATTCTCCTTTTCGGGCACGGGCGACACCGGCACCCGCCTCTTTCCCTCGCTGCTCCGCGCGGCGGACACCACGACGCCGCTGGCGCTTTCGCCCGGCGACCAACTGCGCGATCACTGCGCGGCTTGCGACATCGCCCGCGGCATCGTCCTCGCCGTTGCCCGGCGCTCCGCGCTGCCCGAAGAGGCGCAGGTCTTCAACCTCGGCAGCGGCAGCAACGCCTCGCTCAAACAACTCGTCACCGGCGTCGCCGCCGAACTGGGACTGGAAGTCGAATTGAAATTTGGCGCCCGGAACTACTCGCCCTTTGAACCGCGCCATCTCGTGGCCGACATCTCACGGGCGCGCCATCTCCTCGGCTGGCAGCCCCAAACTAACTTTGCCTACGCAGTCTGGCAACTGGCACAAACCTCGTTCCCCAATCTGAAGTTGAAACAACCCAAGCACGATTTATAACCGCGACCAACTTCAACCCCGATCTCAGCATAGCACTTCCCGCCTATGAGGAGGCGGCGAACCTGGAACTCTTGTTGCCGCAATTGAACGAGGTGGCGCGTTCGCTCACGCCGAGCTACGAGATCGTAGTCGTGGACACGGAATCGCCGCGCGACAACTCGCCGGAGATTTGCGCGAAGCACAACGCTCGCTACGTCGCGCGGCGCGAGGGGAATCTTTACGGCCACGCCATCCGCACCGCGCTCACCGAGGCGCGTGGCCGATACGTGATCTTCATGGACTCGGATGGCTCGCACAATCCGAACTTCATCCCGCAACTCTGGGCGCATCGCGAGACGGCGAACCTCGTCATCGCCTCGCGCTACGTCAGCGGCGGCAAGACCGAGAATCCCGCCATCCTCATCTTCATGAGCCACGTGGTGAATTACGTGTTCCGGATTTTCCTCGGCCTGAAATGTTTTGATGTCTCGAACAGCTTCCGGCTCTATCGCGGCGACGAGTTGCGCGCGCTCCGGCTCAAGTGCAATCACTTCGACATCGTCGAGGAGATTCTCGTGAAGCTCGTGTTCTCGCATCGCGACTATCGCGTGAAGGAAGTGCCGTTCGTCTTCGAGAAGCGCAAGGCGGGCAAAACGAAACGGGTTCTCCTGTTGTTTGCGATCGGCTACTTTGTCACCTTGTTGCATCTCTGGAAACTGAAACGCGACGCACGGCGCGAGATGCATTAAACCGATTTTGAACCACGAAACACACGAAATGGCACGAAAGGAAAAGGTAGGGACGCGTTCCTACCAACTTATGAAAAAATCAGCCCTGGTCACCGGTGGATGCGGATTCGTCGGCAGCAACATGGCCGCGCGGCTCGTGCGCGACGGCTGGCGCGTCACTGTGTTCGACAGCCTCGTCCGTCATGGTGCGGCGGAAAACTTGAAGTGGCTTCAGTCGCAGGGCGGCATTCAGTTCATCCACGGTGACGTGCGCAACGCGCATGACGTCGCTCGCGTGATCGCGAGCGCGAAGCCGTCGGCGATCTTTCATCTCGCCGGACAGGTGGCGATGACCACTTCGATGGAAAATCCGCGCCGTGATTTCGAGACGAACGTCGTCGGTTCGATCAACGTTCTGGAAAGCGTCCGCCAATTGAAGATCAACCCGGTGATCGTTTATTCGTCATCCAACAAAGTTTATGGCGACCTGCCGGAACTGCGGTTGAAGGAGGAAAAATTGCGTTACTCCGCCACGAGCCATCCGCGCGGCGTGGACGAATCCGCACCGCTGGATTTTCAGACGCCCTACGGCTGCTCGAAGGGCGCGGCTGACCAATACATGCTCGACTACGCGCGCGGCTACGGCCTGAACACGGTCGTCTTCCGGCACTCGACGATTTTTGGCGGACGCCAGTTCGCGACGTTCGATCAGGGCTGGGTGGGCTGGTTCTGCCAGCAGGCGCTGGAGGTGAAGAAGAATCCCAAGCGCAAACGGTTCACGATTTCCGGCGACGGCAAGCAGGTGCGCGATCTTCTGTTCGTGGACGACGCGGTGGAATGTTATCTCGCGGCGGTGAAAAATGTTTCCGTGGCGCGCGGGCAGGCGTTCAACATCGGCGGCGGCATCGCGAACAGTTGCTCGCTGCTGGAACTGTTTGAACTGCTCGAAGAATTCGTCGGCGTGAAACTGAATTATCGCCGGCTGCCGTGGCGACACAGCGACCAGAAATTTTTCGTGGCCGACATCCGCAAGGCGAAGCGACTCCTGCAATGGTCGCCCAAGCTGAACAAACGACGCGGCGTGAAACGGATGCTGGAGTGGGCGGCGCAGATGAACGGCTGACGCTTAGACGTTGTTGCGGTTCTTCCACCAAGCTTCCAAATCGTAAAGCGTGATGCTCGGTGATTTCCGGAAAACATATTTCACCATCTGCCGGGCCGCGAAGTTGAATGG